>NZ_JBGJZL010000008.1:0-243884 GCF_042610375.1 Pelosinus sp. sgz500959 | reverse complement strand
CGCTAACACTTTGTGTTAGCACATGAATTAATCCTAAAATTGATCTTTCTTCTGTGAAGTTTTGAGAGAGCATAGCAATATGTTTATCTCTAAAAACTTTAATCCGGTGACGATAGCTAAGGGGTCCCACCTGTTCCCATACCGAACACAGTAGTTAAGCCCTTATACGCCGAAAGTACTTGGTTGGAAACGACCTGGGAGGATAGGTAGTTGCCGGTTTTATTCCTGGATAGCTCAGTTGGTAGAGCAATCGGCTGTTAACCGATCGGTCGTAGGTTCGAGTCCTACTTAGGGAGCCATTTTCGGAAAAGCACCGTTCATTAAATGAATGGTGCTTTTTTCTTATTTTTCCTTGTTATTGAAATTGATAAACAGTGACAAGTTTTTTTAGTTTTTTAAGTGAAAGAAATAATTTATTTGGTTGTCCTTATGCTAGTTTTAAGGTAAAATAAGAAAATGGTTCATAGACCAAGGTTATTAAGTAATATAATAGCAAAATATTACTATGTTTCCTGTTTTTTTAATTACGAAAGTATAAAATATACAGTTCTACAAGTTATATAATTAATATGTTAAATGGATTGGAGAAAAATAAAATGGCGCAAATAACTGAAGTTGTTAAAATTAGACGTAAAGTTTTATCAGAGATTGCTCGATTGGCTTTTGAAAATGATTTGGATAAGAATAATATTGTTGATGTTCTAGATGAGGTCGTTCATCAATCAGGACCTCGTTATCGTTGCTGTGTTCATAAGGAGCGTGCGGTCGTAAAAGATCGTGTTAAGTTTGTTATGGCACAACCTTTAAATATGGGTGTTGCAGAAGCAGCACAAAATGCTTTAGCGGGTAATATTGCAGATATGCCAGTTCTTAATATTATGCCTGAAGCATGTGATCAATGCCCAATCGACACTTTTTTTGTAACAAATGCTTGCCGAAATTGTATTGCTCATAATTGTATTGCTAGTTGTCCTAAAAGAGCAATTACAGTTGTGCAAAATCAAGCTTATATTGATAAAACAAAATGTGTGGAATGTGGTTTATGTAAAAAATCGTGTATGTACGGAGCGATTGTTGAAATTACTCGTCCTTGTGAAAGAGCATGTGAAATTGGAGCAATTAAAGCTGACAAAGAACGTCGAGCAGTAATTAATTATGATAAATGTACTCAATGTGGCGGATGTAAGATGGCTTGTCCTTTTGGTGCAATTACCGAACAAAGTTTCACGGTACAACTTATACAAAAAATAAAAGCAGGAAAAAAAGTGTATGCAATTTTAGCTCCAGCTTTTATTGGTCAGTTCGGTATAAAAGTGAAACCTAGCCAAGTGATTGGTGGACTTAAAAAAATAGGATTCTATGATGTACAAGAGGTTTCATTTGGTGCTGATATTGTGACATTAGAAGAAGCAAAAGAATTTGCAGAAACAGTGCCCAATAAACTTTCTTTTATGACAACGTCTTGCTGCCCAGCCTTTGTTGATATGGTTCATAAACATTTACCAGACCTAAAAGAACATGTTTCAACAACTGTGTCGCCGATGGTGGCAACTGCAAAGGTGATTAAAGCGAGTGATCCTGATGCTGTTGTTGTTTTCATTGGTCCATGTTTAGCAAAAAAAGTAGAAGCAAGAAAATATTCAGAGTGCATTGATTTTGTATTTAGTTTTGAAGAGCTTGAATCTTTATTTATCGGTGCAGGAGTTAACTTGTTAGAGATTCCAGAAGATGAATATGCAACAACTGCCTCTAAAGATGGTAATTCATTTGCTACCGCCGGTGGTGTTGTACAAGCGGTTATTGATGCGGCAGCAAAGATTGATCCTAACTTAGTTGTAAAACCCCATAGGGCTGAAGGATTACAAAATTGTAAAGTTGCTTTACTGCAGATGAAGGCTGGGAAGATTGATGCCAATTTTTTTGAAGGCATGGCATGTGCAGGAGGTTGCATCGGTGGCCCTGGTATTTTGAATGATGTGCGCATTAGTAAGAAACTAGTTGAAAATTTTGCTGCTTCCTCTACAATGCATGCTGCCCCAGACAATCAAAAAGCAATTGATGAAAGTCGTAAAGATTTGCATTGGCATACTAAGTAATTTTGTCCATTAGATGCTTTACTAAAAGAGTGGATTTATGCTAAAATAATCCCTGATTCATATTGTTTGAGGGGAGACAAAATATATGTCAGGACATTCCAAATGGTCAACAATTAAGCACAAAAAAGGCAAGGTGGATGCTCTTCGTAGTAAAGCCACGAGTAAAATTGGTAGAGAAATCACTGTTGCGGCGCGCATGGGTGGGGCTGATCCTACTGGTAATATGCGTTTAAAGCTAGCTTTGCAAAAAGCTAAAGAAAATAATGTTCCCAAAGATAATATTCAACGCGCTATTCAAAAAGGTGTAGGTGCCGTAGATGGCAGTAATTATGAAGAGTTAGTCTATGAAGGGTATGGTCCAGCTGGAGTGGCAGTTATTGTAGAGGTTATGACAGATAATCGTAATCGTACAGCCGCTGATGTACGCCATTTGTTTTCAAAGTATGGTGGTAACTTAGGAGAATCAGGTTGTGTATCATGGATGTTTGACAAAAAAGGTCTATTTGTCATTGATGAAATCGCAGCCCTTGATGAAGAAGAAGTCATGATGCTTGCTCTTGAGGCTGGTGCTGATGATTTTAAAGCTGAAGATGATGAATTTGAAATCACTGTTGCTCCTGAGAATTTCACTCAAGTACAAGAAGCTCTTGCTCAAAATAATATTAAGACTTCAGTAGCTGAAGTCACAATGATACCTCAAACCAGTGTCCCATTACTTGGTGATGAGGCGAGTAAGATGATGAAATTAATGGATGCTTTAGAAGAACATGATGATGTACAAGAAGTGTACGCTAATTTTGATATTCCCGAAGATTTAATGTAAGGTTTATTATCGCTAGTCGTGCTTACTGTATAAAATGTATTGAAGAAATTAAAGCTGTATTCTTGGCTTACTAATAATGGGATATAGAGTATTGCTTCCGACGTAACGTCGTGCAGTCCTATATCCCATTATTAAAATTTTACATTTATATGTATAATTATTATATTTTCAGGTGATAATGTTAGCAACTGGAAGATAAGGAGTTGCTTTCATTGTTGCCATTTAAGAAAGTCAATAAAAAAATTGTCTTACTTACGACAGGTATGCTCCTGTTAATTGGTATGACAGCATATTATATGGCTTATTCATCTTTTATAGGTGAAGAGAGATCCCTTTCGGCACAAGAAACAGAAGTTGCTAAGCAAGATGGAAAAATTAAAACAACAGACCAGACTGATTTAGTGCAAAGAATGGTATACCTAAAGTGTAAGGATGAAGAAGTGCTTAAAACCAAACCAACAGAAAAGTTAGTTGGCTTAACGATTTATCAATTACAAAAAGTTTATCAAGGTTGGGTTATTGATAAATTTGATAGTGATGAAGTTGATATGACTTTAAAAGTAGATAGTTATTGCCGTGAACATGCTAATAATATGTTTATTGGAATACAAGATGATAAAGTAGCTGTATTTTATGGAAAGCCAGGTCCTAGATCCATTGTGAAGGAAATTACGAGCATTCAAATTAATCACTTGATGCCTCAAGATATTGAAGAATTACACCATGGCATCGTCGTACAATCAACGGAAGAATTGTTGCGTACTTTAGAAGGAATGCAATCAAGATAGAGGGGCTAATTCCCCTCTATCTTTTTGCGTGTGCATAGTATTTACGATAAAAAAGGAATAGTGTGTTCGATTGTCGAATTCATGTTAGGTATCTTTAAAAAAATGACTTGCCATTTCTTAAAGATGCCGTAGGTAGTAAGGGGGCTTTTATGATATGTTAGCATTGGGGATTGATCCCGGTACAGCCATTTGTGGCTATGGGATTGTTGACTTACAGGGAAGTCATTTAAAAGCGTTGGATTATGGAGCTATTGAAACGAGTCCTACTTTGAGTGATGCCGAACGATTGGTTATTATTCATCATGATATTGATGTACTGATAAAAAAATATAAACCTGATATCGTAGGGGTTGAAATGCTCTTTTTCAACAAAAATGTACGTACAGCTATGACCGTAGGACAGGCGCGTGGAGTTATTTTATTAGCTGCTGCTCAAAATAATGTAAACTTGGTTGAATTTACCCCACTGCAAGTGAAACAGGCAGTTGTAGGGTATGGTAAAGCAACGAAGGAGCAAGTTATTTACATGACACAACGTTTATTAAATTTGCCATCAAAGCCTCATCCTGATGATGTAGCAGATGCGTTAGCAGTCGCTATTTGTACGACTCATTCTAGCAATATCAGAAGAGATCTTGTATGTGCAAAATCAATAGTTTCGAGTCGAATACAGAGTAGCTGGGGGAGTAAAATATGATTGGCTATTTACGAGGAACGATTACTCATCTTTTTGCAGATCATTGTTTCATTGATGTGCAAGGTGTTGGATATAGAGTGTTTATCCCAGGAGCGACTCGGCAGAAACTTTCTATTGGTAAAGTATCCTTATTGTTTACACATATGCATGTACGAGAAGATGCCATGTTATTATATGGATTCTATAGTGAAGATGAATATGATTTATTTTTAACATTAACATCGATTAATGGAATTGGCCCTAAAGTGGCGATGGGGATTTTATCAGCCATTGATCCAAAACAATTTTGTTTAGCCATTAGTACCAAAAATATTGGAGTATTAACAAAGCTTCCTGGCATTGGCAAGAAAACTGCTGAGAGAATGATTTTGGAATTAAAAGATAAGATTGGACTTCTTACGGATGAAAATGTGCCGGAAGTTGATGTCAGTGTTACTTCAGGAGATATTGTGGATGAGGGTATACAGGCTTTAATTGCTCTAGGTTATAATCAAAATGAAATACTTCCAATTGTAAAGAGAATTGGTAAAAATGCTCAGTCGGTAGAAATCTTAATAAAATTAGCCCTTCGGGAATTCAGTAGGGGGTAGCAGAAAAGAGTGGAGGAACGAATTATTACTGGTAGTGAGCAAGAAGGCGATAATTGGCAATACAGCCTTAGGCCACGTCTATTAAAAGAATATATTGGTCAGGATCAAGTGAAAAATAATCTTTCCATCTTTGTTCAGGCCGCTTTATCACGGGAAGAAGCCTTGGATCATGTATTATTATATGGTCCCCCTGGGTTGGGGAAAACAACATTGGCAGGTATTATTGCCAATGAGTTAGGGGTAAATTTTCGAGTAACATCAGGACCTGCCATTGAAAGAGCTGGCGACTTAGCGGCTTTATTAACTAATTTAGGTGAAAAAGACGTATTATTTATTGATGAAATTCATCGACTTTCGCGAAATGTTGAGGAAGTTTTATATTCAGCAATGGAAGACTATGCATTAGATATTATTATTGGCAAAGGTCCGAGTGCCCGCTCAATTCGATTGGACTTAGCACCCTTTACGCTGATTGGTGCAACAACACGCGCAGGAGCATTAGCTGCACCACTCCGAGATCGTTTNATATTATTATTGGCAAAGGTCCGAGTGCCCGCTCAATTCGATTGGACTTAGCACCCTTTACGCTGATTGGTGCAACAACACGCGCAGGAGCATTAGCTGCACCACTCCGAGATCGTTTTGGTGTCATTTGTCGATTAGAATATTATCGCACAGAAGATTTGGTTTATATTGTAAATCGGGCAGCTGAAATATTAAAGGTTGAGATTGACGCTGGTGGCGCTCATGAAATTGCTAAACGATCACGCGGGACACCGCGCATTGCGAATCGATTATTAAAGCGGGTAAGAGACTATGCCCAAATTGTAGGTAATGGTATTATTACTGATGTGATTGCTGATCAGGCATTAGCCATGCTTGAAGTTGATAAATGTGGTCTTGATAAGACGGATCGAAATATGCTACTGGCGATTATCGAAAAGTTCAAGGGTGGGCCTGTTGGAATTGATACATTAGCAGCTGTCATTAGTGAAGAAAATGAAACAATTGAAGATGTGTATGAACCATTTTTATTACAAATGGGCTTTTTACAACGTACTCCCCGCGGACGAATTGCGACACAAATGGCTTATGAGCACTTAGGGATTCCATATAAAATGGATGAACAAGGCAGCCTACTATAAGATATGTATAAAGGAGAATTATTTTGAAACGTGCGTTCTCACATATTTTCCTATTAGTAGTGTTATTCACAATTTTGTTTACGATACCTGTATATGCGCAAGCACCACAATCAATGATTCGCGTGGGTATTTTATCCAATCAACAAAATGTGTCAATTTCAGTTGATAGTGATTTTGAAGTGTTAGATGGAGATACAGGGCAGGTTGTGGCTCATTTTTCTGCAAAAGAAAATGTTAATATTGCTGTCAAAGGAAAAAAGTTGACGATCAATGGTCAACAAATCCCTGGCGATACCATCAAATTCTTAAAATTGAAAAATGGCAGAGAAAATGATATGAAAATCAATCAAAAAAAATATCGCGGCAATATTGCTATTCACATGACTCATGGTAAGACTGGATTGACAGTTATAAATACGTTGTCAATTGAACAGTACTTATATGGAGTTATTGCCAGGGAAATGTCGCCGAGTTGGCCAATGGAAGCCGTGAAAGCTCAGACCGTTGCGGCTCGTAGCTATGCTATGTATAATCTGAATAAACATCAGGATGATGGGTATGATGTGTGTGCGACAACGGACTGCCAAGTATATGGTGGACGTGAAAGCGAAGTACCGCAGATCATAAAAGCAGTTGATGATACTGCAGGGCAAGTGATTACATATCAAGGGAAAATTATACCTGGGTATTTTCATAGTAGTTCTGGTGGTTATACTGAGAATAGTGAAAATGTATGGAGTGGTTACCAGCCCTATTTGCGTGGCGTAGTTGACTATGATCAAAAGTCGCCCCAATATAAGTGGGAACAAACAATCACTGTACCTCAATTAGAAAAATTTCTTGCTGGTGCTGGGTATCAAATTGGAGTACTCAAAGCCATTGAGCTTGCTCCGCTGACTCATTCTGCAGTGGATACTCCTGAACGGGGAGTATCAGGGCGAGTTAAGGTGATACGATTTATTGGTTCGACTGGCAGCGCAAAATTAACAGGTGAGCAATTACGTAAAATGCTAGATTTAAAGAGTACCTTATTTGATGTGAGTGTTGTAGTACCTATACCACCAGTGGCTGATTTTGAGATCACTAAAAATATAGGTGAGTCTGATCGAAAGAAACTAGAGATAAATTTGCCAGCTCAACGTGAGCAAAGTTTTCTCACGGGTAAGAAAGAGTTACATGCTATGACTGGTCGTGTGGGAGAGAGCATTCTCATTTCAGGATTTGGTTGGGGGCATGGTTTAGGATTATCGCAGTGGGGAGCAAAGGCAATGGCTGAACAAGGCCCCCAGGGGAATACTACATATTTTAAAGAGATCTTGAAACACTATTACAAAGGTACTACAATTAAAAAAGTCTTCTAAAGGAGTTTCGTTTTATGTTGTTATCGGATTTTGATTATTTTTTACCTGAAGAGTTGATTGCCCAATGTCCCTGTGAGCCTCGTGATCATTCACGGTTGTTAGTTTTAGACAAAAATACGGGTACGACTTCGCATCAACATTTTTATGATTTACTTGGATACTTAAATGCTGGTGATACACTGGTTTTTAATGATACTAGAGTGATACCTGCACGTTTGATTGGTTCTAAAAATGAAACCGGGGGCAAAGTGGAAGTTTTTTTGTTAAATCGTAAATCTGGCGATGAATGGGAAGCATTAGTGAAACCAGGTAAAAAGGCTAGAGTTGGTGCGATTATTAATTTTAGCGATGAATTATCTTGTGAAATTGTAGATAATACAGATTTTGGTGGGCGCATTGTTCGATTTAAATTCAATGGTGTATTTGAAGAAATTTTGGATGCATTAGGGCAAACACCATTGCCACCTTATATAAGAGAAGAATTGGCTGATAAAGAACGATATCAAACGGTTTATGCGCGAGAGCGAGGATCAGCGGCTGCGCCAACGGCTGGGCTCCATTTTACTAAGGAATTAATGGAGAAGATTAAAAACAAAGGTGTGAACTTAGCGTTTGTCACACTGCATGTAGGGCTCGGTACCTTTAGACCTGTAAATACGGATGATATTACTAATCATGTCATGCATAGAGAATATTATTCAGTATCACCAGAAGCAGCAGATATTATTAACAAAACAAAAAAACAAGGCGGTCGTGTGATCGCAATTGGTACGACAGCCATTCGAACCTTAGAGACCGCGACTACGAATGGTATCTTATTAGCCAAAAGTGGCTGGACAGAGATTTTTATCTATCCAGGGTATCAGTTTAAAATGATTGATGCTGCTGTGACTAATTTTCATTTACCCAAGTCTACTTTATTAATGTTAATTAGTGCTTTGGCCGGACAAGAAAGTGTTTTGTCTACTTATCGGGAAGCAGTGGCTGAAAAATATCGATTTTTTAGTTTTGGGGATGCAATGCTAATTATTTAAAAATGTAGTAATTTTAGGAGGATACAATGGCAGTCACTTATGAATTAATTAAACAATGTTCAAAAACAGGGGCACGGGCAGGGCGTTTACATACCCCTCATGGTACTTTTGATACACCGATTTTTATGCCAGTGGGCACGCAAGCTACAGTAAAGGCAATATCACCTGATGAACTGAGAGAGATGGGTGCAGGGATTATTTTAAGTAATACCTATCATTTATATCTGCGTCCTGGTCATGAATTGGTCAAAGAAGCAGGGGGACTGCATAAATTTATGAACTGGGATCGCGGGATTCTAACGGATAGTGGTGGATTCCAAGTATTTAGTTTGGGGGCATTACGTAAAATTACGGAGGAGGGTGTTACCTTCCGTTCACATATTGATGGATCAAAACATTTTCTGTCGCCAGAAAAAGCTACAGAGGTACAAATGGCTTTGGGATCTGATATTATTATGGCTTTTGATGAATGTATACCTTATCCTGCAGAACATGATTATACTAAGAGATCGACGGAACGAACAACTCGTTGGGCTGAGCGATGTAAAGAAGCTCATACTCGAAAAGATCAAGCTTTATTTGGCATTATCCAAGGTGGTATGTACAAAGATTTAAGAACGATGAGTGTTCAGGATTTAGTTGCTTTAGATTTTCCAGGTTATGCTGTTGGAGGATTGAGTGTAGGTGAACCCAAGGATTTAATGTATGAAATGCTTGAGCATACCGTTCCCTTGTTACCTACAGGAAAACCAAGGTATTTAATGGGAGTTGGTACACCTGATTGTTTAGTTGAAGGTGTTATGCATGGTATTGATATGTTTGATTGCGTATTTCCTACACGCGTTGCCAGAAACGGTACTGTTATGACCCGCTCAGGACGAGTCGTAGTTAAAAATGCTGAATATGCAAGAGATTTCAGACCTCTTGAAGAAAATTGTGGCTGCTATACTTGTCGTAATTTTACGCGAGCGTATATAAGACATTTATTCAAAACCGATGAAATCTTTGGACTACGATTAACAACGATTCATAATTTGCATTTTCTGTTGAACTTTATGAAAGAAATGCGTGCAGCTATTATTGAGGATAACTTTGTAGAGTTTAGAAAAGAGTTTTTAGCACAATATAATACACGTTAAAGAGGATTTCAGTATTTAATGTGGAATATACTGTTAGTAGAGCAGATTAGATTATAAAAATAGGAGTGATTATATTGCCGGGTATTTCGCAGGAAACAATTCAGATGTTAGCTTCTTATGGACCAATTGTCTTAATGGCGGTCGTTTTTTATTTTTTATTATATCGTCCACAGAAAAAGGAACAGCAACGTCGTGCTGATATGTTAAATAATTTAAAAAAAGGTGATCGTGTAATTACTTCAGGTGGTATGTACGGAACTATCACAGCCTTAGATGCAAAAAAAGTGACGTTAAAAGTTGCAGAAAAAATCGAAATGGATTTTTTACGTACTGCAGTTCAAAGTTACCAAAATGCTCAACAAAAAGCTTAATATTAAAGTCCAAAAACAACAATTACGTGCCGATTTGTTAGAGCAAAGACGCAAACATGATCAAGAATTTATCCTGAATCAAAGTGATAAGATGGCAGAAAACTTATATGCTTGGTCATGTTACCAACAGGCTAACACGATTATGTTGTTTATATCCATGCCAGATGAACCGAGTATGATGAAGATCATTGAGCATACGTGGCGGCAGGGGAAAACTGTCTGCATACCTCATATGCGTCAGCAGTTCGGTGTGATGGATGCGGCGATTATTGATAACATGGATAGTTTAGTACGGGGACGATTTAATTTGTTTGTTCCTGATCCGACCCATTTGAAGGTTATTGATCCGGAGTCTATTGACTTGATTGTTGTACCAGCAGTTGCTTATGATTATGCAGGCAACCGCCTTGGTATGGGTGCTGGTTATTATGATCGATTTATTCCTCAGGCCAGTAAGGCTGTTCTGATTGGTGCAATATGGTCTTCTCAGATGGTGGATTGTATACCTTCTAATCAGTATGATAGGCCAGTACATTATTTGTTAAGGGAAGATAGAATTATATCGTGTGATGTAGGTAAGGTCTAAGAACTTTGCCTCTTGCATATCAAATTTTCTTGATAGTAGATTATGTCGCTAGGTGGGTGCAAATGGAAATTAAGATAGGCATTGCCAAAATCAATAAATATGCAATGGCGGAATGTGGAGATAGCGTTGAAATCACTGAACGGCCCAGTGGTGGTATTTCTGCTATCTTAGCAGATGGACAAGGAAGCGGTAAGTCTGCTAAGATAACGAGTAGTTTAGTCGTCAATAAGGCTGCTGCATTAATTGCCGATGGTGCTCGTGATGGGGCAGTTGCAAGGGCTGTCCATGATTATCTTTATGTCGTGAAGGATGGAAAAGTTTCATCAACTTTGACTCTCATTAGTGCTGATCTTGATACGCAAACTGTAGTGTTTAGTCGAAACTCAAACTGCCCGGTGATTCTCAAGCATCAATATGGAATTGATGTTTATGATGAGGAGATTAGTTCAATTGGTGTGCATAAACGGATGAAACCATTAATGTATCAAATACCATTGGAAGTGGGCATGCTTTTAGTATCCTATACTGATGGTATCCAGGCTGCAGGCCGTAAACGTGGTAAAACCATGAATTTTGAGATGATCCAAAAGCTGATTGCTGATAATAATCCAGAAGATGCCACATTCATCGCAGAAAGTATTTTAGAATATGCGTTGGAACTCGATGATTATCGTCCTAGTGATGATATGACTGTGGTTGTGATGGGCATATGTGATACGGAAAGCGTACATCATATTCAAAGGATGAGTGTGTCATTTCCTTGTTAGAATGGTGATAAAATGCGAGTGGTAGTTGCTGGTGTTTGTGTTTCGGGTAAAACAACCTTAGTGAAGTCTCTACGAGATTTAGGGATTGAAGCCTATAATGTTGCCCAAGAACATTCGGTGATTAAAAAGTTATGGAATCACAAGCAACCTGACATACTAATAGTATTGGATGTTCAAATGAAAACAATTCGTCAGCGCCGTGTGGTGCCCTGGGGTGAAGATCGGCTTACTTTACAGCGTAAAAGGCTTTGTGACGCGTATGAGCATGCTGATTTATATATCCAGACTGATGAGTTGACTAAAGATGAAATCGTCCAAAATGTATTAGAGTATATCAGGAGGAATTGCCATGCTGAAAATTACTGTTGAGGATTTGAAAAAAGATCATGAGATTTCCGTGTATTTAACGCGTAGTACAGAATATCTTGGTCGTCTTGGTTTTACAGAACATGGTAAACGTCATGCGACAATGATATCTGAGCGAGCCTATACTGTTTTAAAAGAACTTGATTATGGTGAGCGCGATTGTGAACTAGCAGCCATTGCTGGTTATATTCATGATATTGGCAATATGATTAATCGTTATAATCATGGTGGTAATGGTGCCATTATGGCCTATACGATCCTTTCGCGGCTTGGTATGCCACCTGAAGAAATTGCCTTGGTCATTTCAGCCATTGGTAATCATGAAGAGGAACGCGGCAATGCCATTAATCATGTTGCATCAGCATTAATTCTAGCCGACAAGTCAGATGTACACCGGAGTCGAGTGACGAATAAGGATTTTGCAACATTTGAAATTCATGATCGAGTGAATTATGCTGCGAATAGTAGCCATTTAGTCATTAATAAACAATTGTCTACTATTGCGTTGGAAATCTCAATTGATACAACGATTTGTCCAGTGATGGAGTATTTTGAAATATTTTTAGCAAGGATGATTATGTCGAGGCGCGCGGCCACTTTTTTGAAGTGCCACTTTAAGTTAATCATTAATGAGAATCAGTTATTATAAAAGCTACTATATAAGATAAGATTGGGGGAGACGTTTTTGAGATGGGGGAATTTAACTAAATTTTGTTTAGCAGTGGTTATAATATTAGCAGTTTTTGGCTATTATATTTCACCCTTAGCTACATCAATTAAACAGGGATTAGATTTGCAGGGTGGAACTCATGTAGTACTTGAAGCTGTTGATACACCTGAAGCTAAGGTGGATGAAGATGCTGTACAGCGAGTTGTAAAAATTATTGAAAAACGTGTTAACGAAATTGGTTTAACGGAACCAATCATCCAACGCCAGGGTGACAGACGTATTATTGTTGAATTGCCTGGTATTAAAGAACCTGAAAAAGCAATTGAAATGCTTGGTAAGACAGCATTATTAGAGTTTCAGAATGAAAGTGGCGCAACCGTCATGACGGGTAAAGATTTAAAAGATGCGAAAGCGGAAATCGGTCAGAATAAAAATAGCGTCGTCGCCCTAGAATTTTCTGCTGAAGGTACTAAACTTTTTGCTGATTTGACAACTAAAAATGTGGGTAAACACATTAGCATCTTATTAGATAAAAAAGTGCTAACAAGTCCAGTTGTTAATGAGCCGATTCCAAGTGGCAAAGCTATTATTACTGGCAGCCGTACGATTGAAGAAGCGCAAGAGTTAGCTATCTTATTACGCTCTGGTTCATTGCCTGTAAAAGTCGATGTATTAGAAATGCGTACTGTAGGACCAACTCTTGGTCAAGATTCTAAAGAAAAAAGTAAAGTTGCCTTTGGCATTGGTGTTGGGGCTATTTTATTTTTTATGTTAGCTTTTTACCGCTTGTCAGGTTTTGTGGCTAATGTAACTTTAATACTCTATGTACTAATGTTACTTTTTGCATTGAAGATGCTTAATGCTACGTTGACTTTACCTGGAATTGCAGGCATTATTCTGTCCATGGGGATGGCAGTCGATGCCAATGTGTTAATTTTTGAACGATTTAAGGAAGAATATCGTGCAGGTAAAACCTTACGGGCAGCTATGGATGCTGGTTTTAACCGTGCATTTGCGACAATCTTTGATTCGAATTTAACGACTTTACTTGCAGTTGCAGTTTTATTCTTCTTGGGAACCGGCCCAATAAAAGGTTTTGCTATTACACTAGGATTAGGTATTGTATTGAGTATGTTTACAGCAATTACTGTTACAAAGTATATGCTAAAAATGCTCATGCACACTAATGTATTTAAAAATGGCAAAATTTTTGGGGCATAGGGGGTGGATGAATAATGAAGTTTGATATTATTGGTAAAAAGAAGTGGTTTTTTCTATTCTCGATTCTTGTAATTGTTCCTGGCTTAATTTCTATGGTTTTGCAAGGATTTAATTTAGGTATTGATTTTACAGGCGGCACATTAATGGATTTAAAATTTGCTCGTCCTGTTACCGTTACGGAAGTACGTGGTGCATTACAAGAATATAAGTTAGAGAATAGCACGATCCAATTAGCAGCAAGTGGACAAAGTGAATCTTCAGAAAATGTGTTTATTCGTACCCATGTACTTTCTGATGATGAACGACGTAGTGTACTAGCAGGCATGGAAAAATCCTTAGGCAGCTTTGATACTCTACGTGTGGAAAAGGTAGGGGCAGTCATTGGTTCCGAGTTAACTAAAAATGCCATTATTGCAGTAATCGTATCATGGTTTTTTATGATTGCTTATATTACCTATCGTTTTGAGTTTAAGTTTGCAGTTTCTGGTATTATTGCTATCGCTCATGATATATTAATCGTGGTTGGTATGTTCTCATTACTACAGAAGGAAAT
Organism: Pelosinus sp. sgz500959; assembly: GCF_042610375.1. Classification (NCBI taxonomy): domain Bacteria; kingdom Bacillati; phylum Bacillota; class Negativicutes; order Selenomonadales; family Sporomusaceae; genus Pelosinus; species Pelosinus sp. sgz500959. The sequence goes on along the minus strand of NZ_JBGJZL010000008.1, from coordinate 229,677 downwards.
CGATGCTTCTTTCATTGCAGCGATTCTTACGATTGTTGGTTATTCCATTAATGATACCATCGTTATTTTTGACCGTATTCGAGAGAACTTAAAAACACACAGTAAAGCAGAACCTTTTAACCAACTCGTTAATCGCAGTATTTGGCAAACAATGACTCGTTCTATCTATACGGTATTAACAGTTATATTTGCAACGGCTGCCCTTTATATATTTGGTGGAGAAACCACGAAAAATTTCTCCTTAGCCCTTTTGATTGGATTTACTAGTGGAGCTTATTCTTCGATTTTCAACGCTAGCCCTATTTGGGTGACATGGAAAGAGTATGAAGAACGCAAACGACTTGCTTTAAAAACCGGTGGTACAAAGTAAATCCTTACAATAATTCTTATTACAAAAAGGATCACTACAATAGTTTGGAAAGACTATTGTAGTGATCCTTTTATTCTTCTCCTTAGTCACTTAACAGATGATTGCTTAATAGGATAGTAGCAATAAAGGTGGTGAATGTATGTGGATGATAGTACCAATATTTTGTCTGGCGATCATTCATATTTCGGGAAATAATGTAGCCGTTATACCTGATATTGTTGGATCTTTTGAAGATGATCAATCGATTGTGAGTATCTTTGGGTCGATGGTGTTTGGAGTTATTATTGCAGCAGTAATTGCTTGGATTGGTGTTATGACTGGGCAAGATTTGGTTGTTGCTACGAAAAAACAATGTGGGGTTTTAGGGCGGAAAATAGTCGCTCTCACTTTGTTATCTGTTAGCATTCCCGCAAGTTCTTTAACTGGTTGTTATTATGCTGGTGGAATGCTGCAATTTTTGTTCGGCTTGCCATACTGGCTTGCCGCTTTGGCTTGTTTAATTCTATTTTCATTGCTGGCTATTGCTCATAGCCGTGAACTATTAACACTATCCAATTATATTGGATTATTATTATTACCACTTATTATCCTTATTTTTTTTCTATATGATGTACACTGGTATAAAGTTTCTCTGAATTGGAATCATATCAATTGGTCACTTGTTCTTGCATTGACGGGCTATAATGTTGGGGGTATGTGGGTCGCATTACTGATGGAAACTACAGCTTATTTATCACAGAAAGGTAGCCGCGCGATTGTGATCGTTGTATTGGCAAAAATTGTAGAAAGTATCATTACATTGGGTGTAGCCTACTTAGTGCTATCAGCTAACGCTCAGGGGCCTTTGGCATTAACAGTTGTAGTGAGCAAGATTAGTGGAGTTGCTGTGCTCTTTAATATTGTATTATTTTGTACCCTTGTGAATACGATGGCTCCTGCCATGCTTTTAAATGCGCGACAAATGAGTAGTTTGACTGGGTTAACCTTTTGGCCGGCACTATTTGTTGTGATAACTCTCATTTATATAATTAGTTTTATACCCTTTTCTTTGATTTTATCCTTAATGAGCTACACAGGATTTTTGATGATCTTATTTATTATTTATACTGCTTATTTCCTACATAAATATGGAATAAATCAGTAATACTAAGCTAGAAAGGATTCATTGATTAATCAGAACTAAGTGAGAACGTGATATGTTGATATTAAAATTTAGTGCGTTGTTCATCATGTTTATTGGATTGGCCTGTACACTTGCACCGAGACTGTACGGGACTGTGATTATTTTAGTCGTCGCTGCTGGCTATGGAATCTTCATTAATCTAAATATATTCCAGTCATGGATAGGATTTGTTTTACTTCTATTGACACTTTTATCTGAAGTCGGAGCACGGGGACTTAGAATTCTCACAACGAGACCTTATCGAGTTTCGAGGCGATATAGTATTGATACTTCTGTGTGTAATTTAGCAGGTATCATTATTGCAAGTGCCTTATTAGGATCATTCGTTGGCGCAACAATATGGGAAATAGTAGTAGGGAAAACATTGTTAGCACGTTTAGATATGATTGGGAAAATTTTAATACGATTAATACTAACTGCTGGGGTACGTTTAATTTGTGGTTTACTTATGATTATAATCATTGTGAAATATATGATGTATACACTTTAAAAAACGTCCATCTTTATTAAAGTATTTGTATGTAAATAAATGACATGGATACAATAAAGAAAAACAGAGGTGGCTTTAATTTCTATGAAAAATTATGATCAATTGGTAAAGTATAAGGGAAATAGTGATTTATTTAGGGCAATCGAAATGTCCATAACGGCTTTGTCGAATGATATACCCTTACATATTCATGCTGAAGGGGTCCGTGGTACTGGTAAAACAACAATTATGAGATCTGTTAAAGAAATGCTCCCGCCAATTCTTAGAATTAAAAATTGTATTTATAATTGTCATCCTGAAAAGCCTCATTGCCCAGAACATCGTCATTTATCTTCCGAAAAAATAGGAAGTATTGGTACTGAAGTTGTACCATGTCCATTTTTGGAAATTTCCCATGCTGCAAAGATTGGAACGGTGATTGGTAGCATTGATTTAGGTAAGTTAACGTCTCATGACCGAGGGATGGCAGCGATTTTACCTGGTACTATTCCCCAAGCTCATCGCGGCGTCATTTTTATTGATGAGATTAATCGATTAGCAGATGTTTCTCCTGAAGTAGCAGATGTGCTTCTTGATGTGATGGGGACTAAACCTGGTCATGTTCAAATTGAGGAAACTGGTTTACCAACAGTAGAATTGCCAGTTTCAGTAGCTATATGGGCTGCGTCGAACCCTGATGAAGAGCCAGGTCCACTCAATTTGATTCGAAAGCAACTAGCAGATCGGTTTGATTTTAGTATTTGTATGGAACGCCCAAAAGAGTATACTGCAGTATTTAATATTTTAGCACAACGTACTCAACAAATAGAGATAGACTTGGATTATAGAGAGAAAAATAGAGTGGGCGACTTAGGTGCGATTATGATTGAAGATCATATTCGAAATATGATCGCTAAAATCTATGTAGATTTCAATTTGGAAAGTTTACGCTCCATTGAGACAATGGAATTATCAGCTAGTCTATCTTGTTTGATGGCAGGTCGACAAAGAGTGGAAATCACGGATCTTATTAATATTGTTCCCTTTGCGTTGAATCATCGTGTCGATAAGGAAAGCATTGAACAAATTTTAAATTATTTAGAATGTGGAAAAGTCAAATCCCACATAAATCTACCTGTACAAGAGTTGCTATCCTCAAATAAAATTGAAAAAATAATTTGGTGGAAAAATATCTTGAATAACTTGTATCAGAAGATGAATTTTTTGAATAAATATAAAAGTCCAATCAAATCGCAGATGGTTGGCTCAAAAAATGATGGAATGCCGGCAGGAAATTTGAAAATGATGGATCCTGCTAAAACTGATTTTATAGCACCACCGCACAAGGCTTTAGCGATGAGAGAATTACCTGTTGAAGAGTTTATCAAACATGGAGAACAGTAATCAAATGGATGAGAATCAAGGTTCATTCTATGAAGATGATTTTTTAAATAAGCTGACGACTGTGACTAGAGAATTATCAAAGCTTATTGATCAAAATATGGGAGTTCGTATTGGACAAAGTACGGTATGTAGCCAAAAAATGCATATTTCTCATCCAAGCAAACCCCAAGAAGTCAATGTTATGCAAGATATGGATGCAGGACAAATTTTCTATCATCGAAAGGAACCAGGAAGGATTTATCATCTAGATGTATTTCATGAATGTGGTTTAGTTGAGCATCATATCGTTGCGCGTCAAGTATGTAAAGCTGTAGATGACTATAATATCCACTATGCTGCTCTACATCATATGGATTCTACAAATGGTCTGGTTGATATTAACTTTTTTGATATTCAAACAGGTACAGGTGGTGGACGTGTTACTGGAAATTTAACTTATGGACAAAAATTGTCGCTACGTAAGATTCATACAAATCATGTTCATCTCACTACAGCATTATTAAAACAACATTTGGCTTGTCTTGTGTATGTAATTATGGCAATTGAAAACGCTATTTTATCTTGCGCTTTAGAGCTAAGATGTAATGAAAAAATCGAAAATATCAAAAGTAGTGATAAGGGAAAGATCGACTTATCAGCCTATGCTGAGAAATCAGATTCTTTGTTGCAAGAAAACAATAGTACAAGTGAATTCGATCCTTATCAAAAAAATCAAGAAACAAACAATTTTATGGACACCTTAGAGACAAGTCAAGAGGTAAAAGAATTTTTACGAAGGAAGGATGATTCGGAAGATCTTCATGAAGGGAGGAGTGGCATTAATAGCCTGCATCCTGCTCTTTCTGTAAGTAAGGATGGAATCATTAATTTACAGGAAGAAAATAGAAATATAAGACAATTAAGTAAGCAAATTAAAAGTGAATGGGAAGACTATTTACCTGACATTGAAATTCATTTGCGTAGGGTAATGCGCAGGGTGAAAAAAAAGTTTTTAAAATCAGGACAAAGTAAAATAGTGCAAAATAGAAACCATTGTCCTAATCATCAAAGTATTGCAAATCAGATGAAAGATAGTAATGAGTCTAAAGAAATAGAAATTTCACAGACTATACAGGCTGTTGCTCGTAGGATGATTGAAGAAGAAACTACATTATTTAAAATCGATTATAAGGATTTACGATACACAATCAATAAAAAACAAGTAAGAATTGAATTTTGTGTGCTGGTTGATGCAAGCTCTAGCATGAAAGGACAGCGTATTCGTGCTGCTAAATTATTAGCTAAATTTTTATTTTTTTCAACGGCTGATCGTATGAGTATCATTGCCTTTCAAGGAAATAAATCCTGGGTACAAGTTCCTTTTACGCGAGATATTAGGCAATTAGAACAAGGGCTTGAAAATATTAAAGCGTCGGGTGAGACACCTTTAGCTTTAGGACTAACAGCATGTATACACTATTTTCAAAAAAATAGAGTATATAATCCATTAATTATATTAATTACTGATGGTGTACCTACGCTGGGAATGTTAACAATTGACCCAATCTATGACGCTTTACAGGTTGCAAGATCCATCAAATTTAAGAATTATAGTTTTACTTGTATTGGACTTAAGCCTCATTTGGACTATTTAAAACAGTTAGCAAGAGTTGCTGGTGGTACGATCTATGTAGTTGAAGATCTTGAAAAAGAGGGTATGTGTTAAAAAAATGCGAAAAAATCGCTAAATTAACACAACCCTTTATTTTTGTCGATTTTTAAGAGGATTTATACCATCTATTCGAGAATAGTATACAATTAAGCCAAAAAATAATGTAAAATAATCTGTACACACATTATTTTGAATAATTTTTACTGTTATACATATTATTTTAAAAAAATGGAGGCAATATGCCAAAAATACGCAAGGTGTGGCGAGTGATACCATCGAATGATACATTAAAAAAAGAAATGAGCGATGGTTTAGGAATTTCTAAGATTATTAGCCAGGTGCTCATTAATCGTGGTATTACTGATAAAGACATTGCTAATGATTTCTTATTTGGTGGATCTGAAAAATTGGGAGATCCTTACTTATTAAAGGATATGGAGAAAGCTGTTGCTCGCATATCTAAGGCGATTGATCAGAAAGAACAGATTATCGTATATGGAGATTATGATGTTGATGGTATGACATCAAGTGCTTTATTAGTTAAGGTGTTGACTGATTTAGGTGGAATTGCTGATTATTATATTCCAGATCGGCAAACTGAAGGTTACGGGCTTAACGGTGATGCACTAAAATTTCTTGCTGATACAGGCACTGAACTTTTGATTACTGTAGATTGTGGTATTAGTGCTGTTTTAGAAATTGAAAATATAAAAAACCAACTTGATATCATTATTACAGATCATCATCAACCTCCAGAACAACTGCCAGATGCCTATGGAATTATCAATCCTAAACAAAAAGAGTGTCACTATCCTGATAAAAATTTAGCAGGAGTTGGTGTTGCTTTCAAGTTATGCCAGGCATTATGGCAAAAGTATCATGGACGCGATCATGTATTTTTAAATTATATGGATATTGTTGCCATAGGGACAGTTGCAGATATTGTTTCACTGACTGGGGAAAATCGTATTTTGGTGAAATTAGGTCTAGATGCAATTGCCAATACGAGTAATATTGGTTTGCAGGCATTAATGGAAGTTTGTGCTATTGATAAAAAACAAATTGATACAGGTAAGATTGGTTTTGGTATTGCACCACGTCTTAATGCCGTTGGCCGTATGAGTAGTGCAAATCATGGGGTTGAATTATTGATTACCCAAGATCGAGAAAGGGCTCAAGAATTGGCAGTCTACTTAAATGATGAAAATACCCAGCGGCAGGCTGTGGAAAAAAAGATTCAAGAGGCTGCGGAACAATTGGTTTCCGAAATCGATGTTAGGGATGCGAAGGTTTTAGTATTAGTTGGCGAGAATTGGCATTCAGGAGTTATTGGGATTGTGGCTTCTAGGTTGGTCGATAAGTATTATCGTCCTGTGATTATGATTAGCATAAAAGATGGTGTGGGTAAAGCTTCCTGTCGTAGTATTCCTGCCTTCGATATCTATGATGCCCTGCACCAATGTTCAGATCTATTGGTACAATTTGGTGGACATCGTCAAGCGGCTGGCTTGAGTATTTTGCCTGAACATATTGATGAACTACGTACAAGGTTGACAACCATTGCGACGAATTCCCTTACTGCAGAAGATTATATACCTATATTGACAGTCGATTCTGTTGTATCTTTGCCGGAAATGAATACAGATTTTTTAAAACAGTTAGAGTGTCTTAAGCCTTATGGTATGGGTAATCCAAGTCCTATTTTTGCTTGTAAAAATTTAGATTTAAAAGATATACGCACTTTGGGCCAAGAAGCGCAGCACTTAAAACTAAAAGTCGCTCAAGAAAATTGTATTCATGATGTTGTTGCTTGGCGATTAGGTGAATTGGCTGAGAGTCTGCAGAATAAAAGTAAAATTGATATTGCTTTTTTCCCTGAAGTTAATGAGTGGCAAGGACGATCTACGATTCAATTACGTGCTCATGATGTACGAGAATTTGAGATGACAGAATTAGATCAATTGTATGTCTTACATCATGGTCATCATCAGCTACAAAATTCTTATGAAGATTGTTTTGCAGATGGTAAAGGTTGGAGCTCTTCTAATCATAACGTTAAGCTACAGGATGTTCGTGGCATAAGTGATAAATTAGGATATATACTAAAAATCATCACACAACAGGAAAAAACAATGATTATTCTTCATACACCGCAAGAAGTGTATGAATTAGCAAATAAAATACGAAGTTCCTTGCCAATGTATAAAGAGCAAATCGGTATTTATCACTCTGGATTACACGCTACATGGCAAAAAAAGATTGAAGAGTGGTTTAAAGAAGATCGTCTGAATGTAGTCATTTCAACAAATCTATTTAATGAAAAATGTGATATAAAAGACATTCGACATATTATATTATACAGTTTGCCTTTCAATATGCAGAGCTTCATTCAACAGTGCCAATTAGCTGGGCGTGATGGAAAACCTAGCTCCGTTCATTTATTGTTTGATGGTCATGAACGTGATCGGAATCAGTTATTATTAGCAGAAATTCGACCAGAACGCATTGTAGTAGGTCAGGTGTATCTGGTCCTCAAAAAGCATCATGACTCTATCACTGACGAGCAGATTTCTGCTTTAATTCGAGAAAAATATCAAGTTGTTGTAAGCCCATATTCTGTGAGGGTTGCGATTCAAATCTTAATTGAGCTAAAGTTGTTACAATGTGCAATAAAAGGGCATACAAGGAATATACATTTATTACCGCAACCAGAGGAAAAGCTTGATATTGAGCAGTCAGTAACTTTTCGGCAAGGTTTGCTCAACAAGGCTGAATTTATAAAATTTGTTGAAGAAATAATGGATATATCATCCAATGAATTGGTAGCTCAGATCAATTAATTATAGTTTTTTAATAATGAAGGAGGTTTATTTTATGGATTTTAAAGAGAAAATTAGAGTGGTGCTTGATTTCCCGACACCGGGTATTCGTTTTAAAGATATTACTACATTACTAAAAGATGGGGATGCTTTTCATCAAGCTGTTGATGTATTGGCAGAGCCTTTTAGAGATAAAAAAATTGATTTGGTTGTTGGTCCAGAAGCAAGAGGGTTTATTGTTGGCGTACCTGTTGCTTATACGTTACGAGCAGGTTTTGTACCGGTGCGGAAACCAGGTAAATTACCCGCTGAAACCCTCACACATGAATACAAACTAGAATATGGAACAGATTCTTTGCAGATACATAAGGATGCCATTATTCCTGGACAAAGAGTTCTCATTGTTGATGACTTATTGGCCACTGGTGGTACAATTAAAGCCACAGTTGATATGGTCGAAGCTTTGGGGGGAGTCGTTGTTGGTCTTGCTTTCTTAATTGAATTATCATATCTTGAAGGACGCAAAAAAATAGGAAATCATTCGATTATATCATTACTAAAATATTAAGTAGAATACATCATTATTTTTAATAAGTTCTACTTATCATTTGGCATTCAGTCGATATCATATTAAAAATAGTTATTGCAGACGATAGTGTAGTGAGGTGTACATATGGGTAATGAAACTCAGACTAATATCCAAGAGATTATCGATAAAATACGTTCATATCAATATGATGCTCCTATTGCGATAGTGCAACAAGCATATGAACTTGCCCGTAGTGCTCATGAAGGCCAAGTACGAGCCTCGGGTGAAGAATATATTTGTCATCCACTCGGTGTGGCAAAAATTCTAGCAAACTTACAAATTGACGCATTGACAATCAGTGCCTCCCTATTACATGATGTGGTCGAAGATACTACATTCTCTCTCAATGATTTAGAAAAACTATTTGGCAAAGAAATTGCTATGTTAGTTGATGGTGTGACTAAATTAAGTCGTATTGAATATAAATCAAAAGAACAACAACAATTAGAAAATTTTCGCAAAATGTTTTTAGCAATGGCAAAAGATATTCGTGTTGTTTTAATTAAGTTAGCTGATCGTTTGCACAATATGCGAACTCTTAAACACATGCCTGAACATAAACAACGGCGAATTGCACAAGAGACACAAGAAATATTTGCCCCTCTGGCTCATAGATTGGGTATTTCCAATATCAAGTGGGAATTAGAAGATTTAGCATTTCGCTATTTGGAACCGGAAAAATATTATGAGTTAGTTGAAAAAGTCAAACAAAAACGTCGTGAACGGGAACAAATTATTACGGAAGCAGTACGGATTTTGTCAGAGCGGTTAGGGGAAGTATCCATTAAAGCTGATATACAAGGTCGTCCTAAGCATTTCTATAGTATTTATAAAAAGATGTTAAAGGGAAATAAAGACCTGAGTGAGATTTATGACTTATCAGCCATACGCATTTTAGTCGACACTGTTAAAGATTGTTATGGGGCATTAGGAGTGGTACATACACTGTGGAAACCTTTACCATTGCGTTTTAAAGATTTCATTGCCATGCCTAAATCCAATATGTATCAGTCTCTTCATACAACAGTGATTGGGACTGAAGGGCATCCTTTGGAGATTCAAATCCGCACGATGGATATGCATCGTACATCTGAATACGGTATTGCGGCTCATTGGCGTTACAAAGAAGGCGCAAAGGGGGCGAATAAGGATTTTGATGAAAAATTGACATGGCTTCGTCAATTAACAGAACAAGATTCTCGTGATCCTGGTGAATTTATGGAATCAGTAAAAATGGATATTTTTAATGATGAAGTATTTGTATTCACGCCCAAAGGGGATGTCATTGACCTGCCAGCTGGTTCCATTCCAATTGACTTTGCTTATCGGATTCATACTGATATTGGCAATCGTTGTGTTGGTGCTAGAATCAATGGTAAAATAGTACCATTGGAATCTAAATTAACAAATGGTGATATTGTTGAAGTCATTACTACGAAGCAAGGGAATGGTCCTAGTCGAGATTGGCTCAATATTGTGGGTTCGTCAGAGAGTCGTAATAAAATTCGCCAATGGTTTAAAAAAGAAAAACGTGAAGAAAATATTAGCAAGGGCCGAGAATCACTTGAAAAAGAAAGTAAAAAACTTGGTTACGATTGGAAAGAACTAACAAAAGGTGATCGGTTAACAGACGTTGGCAAAAAATTTAACATACAAAATGAAGATGATTTGATGGCCGCTCTTGGTTTTGGCGGTGTAACTCTTCATGGTATTATGACAAAATTGATTGAGGCGCATAAAAAAGAAATTCGGAGTACGACTCCACCTGATGTGTCAAAATTATTAGCTAAGCTGAAGCCAAATCCGACCAAAAGCAAAGCTGACCAAGGTATTTTAGTGGAAGGTGAAGCTGGCGTGATGGTCAGGTTGGCTAAATGTTGTAACCCAGTACCTGGTGATGCGATTATCGGTTATATTACGCGAGGCCGTGGAGTCTCTGTTCATCGTGCTGATTGTACAAATGTATTAGTTAGCCAGGGAGAATATGAGCGTATGATTGAAGTCTACTGGGATCTAGCAATAGGAAATTTATATCAAGTGACTGTTGAAGTGACTGGGGCAGACCGTCCAGAATTGATTACTGATGTCATGATGGTCTTATCAGAAAGTAAGATCAAAATTAGTTTTCTAAATGCTAAAGTCGGTAAAGATAATATGGCCGCCATTACGTTAACCCTTGATATTACAAACTTGAATCAACTAGAACATATTATGATGAAGATGCGACGGGTTAAAAATGTATATAGTGTACACCGTGCAGCACCGAGTTTGGGAGGAACTTCATGAGAGCCGTTGTTCAACGTACAGCACACTCAAGTGTGACTGTTGATGGCCAAAAGATTGCTGCGATTGATCAAGGATTAACTGTGTTACTTGGAGTTGGTCAAGATGATAGGGAGGAAGATGCTTCTTATTTAGCAGAAAAAATTGTAAATTTACGTATCTTTTCAGATGCTGAGGGCAAAATGAACTTATCCCTGTTGGATATAAATGGTGATTTGTTAGTGGTATCTCAATTTACCCTATTTGGTGATTGTCGGAAAGGCCGCCGTCCTAGTTTTGCTGCGGCAGCACCTCCACAGGTTGCTGAGCAGTTGTATGAATATTTTATGGAACGATGCAAAGCGTTTGGTGCAAAGGTTGCCAGCGGGAAATTTCAAGCAGAAATGGTGGTCGCTCTCGATAATCATGGACCCGTCACCATATTACTTGATAGCAAACGTATTTTTTAGGAGTGAATGATGGTATGAAGATTATAAGAATGGAAGTTGGACAACTGGGGGCCAATTGTTATATTGTATATTGTGAAAAAACATTAAAAGGTGCAGTAATAGATCCAGGTGGTAATGGAAAAGAAATTGTTGATCAGCTTAAGGCGAAACAAATTGAGCTTGTGTATATTTTCAATACCCACGGACATGCAGATCATATTACTGCAAATGATGATGTCAAGAGAGCAACAAGTGCTTTAGTATTGATTCATAGTGCTGATGCAAATATGCTCATTAGCCCTCAAGGTAACCTATCGAGCTATATTGGGAATCAACTAGTCTGTGAACCTGCAGATCGTTTGTTACATGATGGGGAGAGACTTACAGTCGGTGAGATTGAATTTGAAGTTATACATACACCAGGTCACACTCTTGGTGGAATCTGCTTAAAAGCCAATGATGTGTTATTTAGTGGTGATACTTTATTCGAACAATCTGTTGGCCGAAGTGATTTTCCAGGTGGTTCTCATAACCAATTGATTAGTAGTATTAAAAATAAGTTATTACCACTTGCTGATCATATAACCGTTTTACCTGGGCACGGTGGGGCAACGACAATTGGTGATGAACGTCACGCTAATCCATTTCTTCAATAAGTTTCGTATACATAGGGGGTATGATGTCGCTTAAATCATATGATTCCTGGCTTAAAGTGGTTATATTATTATTAATTACTTATGTTTTAGTGAATGTTACATCAATTTATTTACCAATTATTGTTTCAATTATTGTGGCATTCATTTTAAATCCATTGGTAAATTATTTTTCACGTTTACATTATTGGCCTACAGGTTTTGAAATCGGTAGAGGTTTTGCTGTGTTACTAGCATTTGCATGTATGATGGTTGTACTTGCTATAATAGGAACCTTTGTATTGCTTCCATTTATGCATGAATTTGATAAATTTATTATTCATTTGCCGGCAATGATCGTGCGAATTCAAGAACTTAGCACAGATATTGGACATCGTGCAAGCTTGCTAGAAATACCATTTAATATTAATACGCTGATTGAACAGACAATAGCAAGTGCGGCCTCTTTTTCTGCGGATTTTGTACGGCGTGTATTGCAAACGATTCTGAGTTTTGCATCTAGTATTGTACAGCTAGTTGTTGTACCTGTCTTAACTTATTATTTTTTGAAAGACTGGCTTATTTTAAAGGAAAAAATCATTCTCATGTTTGCAGTTAACTCTCGTAATAAAGCACGGCAAGTGATTGAAGAAATGGCGAATGTGATTAGTGGTTATATTCGCGGACAAGTATTGATTAGTATTGTGATTGGTGTTATTGTATTTAGTGGCATGTATGCATTGAAGATTGACTATCCTTTAGTACTAGGCCTACTGGCAGCGTGTACAGAAACCATTCCCATTATTGGTCCTATTGTTGGCTCGATACCGGCCATTATGCTGGCATATTTAATTTCACCCACTGTGGCATTTAAAGTCATTCTATTTTATATTATTGTTCATCAATTTGAAAATCATATTGTAGTGCCTAATATAATGGGGCATACAATTGCAGTACATCCTGTGGTTGTGATTATTAGCTTACTGATTGGTGCCCAGTTGTTCGGTATTATTGGAATGATGATGGCTGTTCCGATTGCAGCATTGCTACGAATATTAATTAAACAATTATGGAATATAACAGAAAGATAGGTGGAAATCATGGCAATTGATATGGAGGATATTAGACAAAAATTTCTAGAAAAACAATACAAGCTAACTCCCCAACGTCAGATTGTTTTACAAACGTTTATTGAGCATAGTGACAAACATTTAAGTGCTGAAGATGTACATGTGATCGTTCGCCAACGTTCATCAGAGATTGGTCTTGCGACTGTATATCGGACACTTGAATTATTTAGTGAACTTGAAGTTTTGCAAAAAATGGATTTTGGTGATGGTCGTAGTCGCTATGAACTGAATGAGAAGAGTACTCCTCATCATCATCATCATTTGATTTGTTTAGCTTGTGGTAAAGTAAAAGAATTTGAAGATGATTTGCTAGAAACCTTAGAAACAACAATTTCACGAAAAAGTAATTTTATGATTGTTGATCATCAAGTTAAATTTTATGGATATTGTCAAGAGTGTAAAGGAAATCGTGAAGAGTAAGGATACAGCAAAAAAGGATGATATTGGACGAATACATAGTGTTTAGTATATAATGGATGTCTTCCAGAAAAACAAAAAGCATGGTATCATATTGATAAATATGGATATTCTTGTCTGAATACCAATAAAAGTAAAGATTTTGCGAGAGATTAGAGTCTTTACCGATCATAAGGGGGAAGTTTATGTTAATAACAGGTCCACGCGGGACTAAAGATATCTTGCCTGATGTCAGTGGGAATTGGCAATATATTGAGAAAACAGTGCGGGATATTTGTAGCTTATATGGATACAAAGAAATTCGTACGCCAATTTTTGAACATACTGAATTATTTTTACGTGGTATCGGTGAAACAACTGATATTGTTTCAAAAGAAATGTATACTTTTACGGATCGGGGAGAGCGGAGTTTAACTCTTAGACCTGAAAATACGGCTGCTGTTGTACGTGCTTTTCTTGAACACAAATTATATGCTGAATCTTTATTATCAAAAATGTTTTATATTGGACCTATGTTTCGGTATGATCGGCCACAAGCGGGTCGATACCGTCAATTTCATCAATTTGGGGTTGAAGCATTAGGTTCCAAGGGACCAGCTATTGATGCTGAAGTCATTATTCTTGCAGTACAACTCCTCGAACGCTTAGGTTTAACTGATTTAAATTTATATGTTAATTCCGTAGGGTGTCCAGAGTGCCGACCTGTGTATCGAGAAAAATTACAGGATTATTTACGCGAGAAGACAACGGACTTATGTACTGATTGTCAGTCGCGTTTTGACCGTAATCCCATGAGGATTCTTGACTGCAAAAAAACAAAATGTACGGAAGAATCAGCGGGTGCTCCACACATCGTGGATTGTTTATGTGATGATTGCAGTACTCATTTTGAACAACTAAAATCCTTATTGAGTGCCGCTGGTATTCATTACGTACTGAATCCACGGCTTGTTCGCGGTCTTGACTATTATACTAAAACTGCTTTTGAAATTCAGTACGCGCCACTTGGTTCGCAAAGTGCTGTGTGTGGTGGTGGTCGCTATGATGGTTTGGTTGCTGAATGTGGCGGACAAGCGACACCAAGTATTGGTTTTGCCATTGGTATTGAACGAATCTTGCTAGCTTTAGAAAAGCAAGGATTATTGCCAGACGCATCGAATGAAATTGATGTGTTTGTAGCACCAATCGGCAAAGAAGTACAAGGCATAGCCTTTAAGTTATTATGTGATCTGCGTAAAAATGGTGTAACTGCCGATATGGATTTTATGGATCGCAATATTAAAGGTCAGATGAAACAAGCCAACAAATATCCAGCTCGCTTTGTGGCGATTATTGGTGATGATGAAGCTGCCCAAGGAAAAGTCATGTTAAAAAATATGCAGTCAGGTGTACAAGAATTAGTTGATATTCATGCAGTACAAAATAAGATACAAGTAGAGATGGAGGATTAATATGGATACAATGATTGGTTTAAAAAGGACACACTCGTGCGAGGTATTGAATACAGCGCATGTTGAACAAGAAGTCGTATTATGTGGTTGGGTATCACGTCGTCGTGATCATGGAGGATTGATTTTTCTTGATTTGCGTGATCGTTCTGGTTTAGTGCAAGTGGTTTTTTCTCAAGATGTTGATCCAGAGTCTTTTAAGAAAGCCGAGTCCGTTCGTTCTGAATATGTACTTGCAGTACGGGGAACAGTTAAATTAAGGGATGCTGCTACCATTAATTCAAATATGGCAACTGGTGAAATTGAAGTTGTTGGTACAGAACTTAGAATTTTAAATGCGGCGAAAACACCACCTTTTTATATGCAAGATAATATTGAAATTGATGAAACCCTGCGTTTGAAGTACCGTTATCTAGATTTGCGTCGTCCTGAAATGCAAAGAAACTTGATGCTGCGTCATCGCGTAACAAAAACCATGCGTGACTTCTTTGATAACAATGGTTTTATGGAGATTGAAACTCCAATGTTAACGAAGAGTACACCAGAAGGCGCTAGAGATTACTTAGTGCCAAGTCGTGTTAATCCGGGTAAATTCTATGCTTTACCACAGTCACCACAAATTTTTAAACAATTGTTAATGGTTGCTGGTATGGAACGTTATTTCCAGATCGTACGCTGTTTCCGGGATGAAGATTTACGCGCTGATCGTCAACCTGAGTTCACGCAGCTTGATATTGAAATGTCTTTTATTGATCAAGAAGAAATTTTGACAATGATGGAAAATATGACAGCTAAATTATTTAAAGAAGCAATTGGTGCAGAGGTTTCCACGCCAATCTTGCGAATTAGCTATGACGATGCTATGAATCGTTATGGCTCAGATAAGCCAGATGTACGTTTTGGTATGGAGCTCATTGATTTGTCTGATGCAGTAAAGGGATCAAATTTCAAAGTCTTTGAAACTGTTCTTGCTAGCGGAGGACAAGTAAAAGCTATTAATGTAAAAGGTTATGCTCACGCTCCACGTCGCGAACTTGATGGTTTGATTGACTATGTATCCATTTATGGTGCTAAAGGTATGGCTTGGATTGGTTATACTGCTGAGGGTGTTAAGTCGGCCATTACTAAATTCTTCTCTGACGAAATTATGGAGAATATTGCTAAGACCGCTGGTGTAGAAGAAGGGGATTTACTACTGATTGTTGCTGATAAACCAGGGATTGTTGCTAATGCTTTAGGTCAATTGCGCTTAGAAATGGGTCGTCGTATGAATTTGATTGATCCTGATAAGCTTTCTTTTGTCTGGGTGATCGACTTCCCAATGTTTGAATATGATGAAGAAGAAAAACGTTGGAGTGCTATGCATCATATGTTTACTTCGCCAAGGGATGAGGATATTCAGTACCTAGAAAGTGATCCAGGTCGTGTGAAAGCAAAAGCATATGATATGGTTCTCAATGGTACTGAAATTGGTGGTGGTAGCATTCGAATCTATAATCGTCAATTGCAAGAAAAAGTCTTTTCTGCGATTGGTTTTACAACAGAAGAAGCAATGTCTAAATTTGGTTTCATGTTAGAAGCTTTTGAATATGGCACTCCTCCACATGGTGGAATTGCTTTTGGTCTCGATCGTTTGATCATGTTAATGGCAAAACGTTCTTCCATTCGTGATGTGATTGCTTTCCCTAAAACTCAAAGTGCCACTGATGTCATGACGCAAGCGCCTTCAGAAGTTGACATCAAACAATTAAAAGAATTATCCATTAAAACTGCTGTAGTCGCTAAAGTAAAAGCTTAATAATGGTAAAGAATAATCAGACGGAGTTGGAAAAAAGTACCGTCTGATTATTCTTGCAATTTTCTTTTAAATTTGCTACTATAATAATGACAAATGAATTCCAAGAAAGCCCTACAGTGTACGTATATTGCTAATATGTTTTGATCCAACATATCTTCTGAGGGAGCTTGTACTTTGGTTATGGCATGTATGCCCTTATTTTAAGGGGAACGTAAAATATCCAAGAGAGCACCCACCTGCTTTGGCAGGTTCAAAACAGTGGCATTACGGCATAGTGGGGTTTTTTTATGCTCTTTTAAACACTAACTTCTTTTAGGTTGGTGTTTTTGTTATAACCAGAAATAAATCATTTTTAAATTTTAAATCACTATGATTTCTACTTATATTTTGAATATATCCAAAAATTGAAAATTTATTTTTTAAAATAGAGGAAATATTTGAACTTTATAGAAATATTAAGTAGATAAAGATAGAAATTTATGTAATTATGTCGAAATAAAATATGTTTGCAATGGATGTCGTCATTTTTCATGGCTTAATGAAGAATATTTTTTATAGAAAATATCCATTTAAATTTGAGGAGGCAATGAGTATGTTCGGAAGAAAGAAAAAATTTGTAGCGGTTTTAGGATCTTATTCTGGTACTAATCGAGTTGCAAAAACTTTTTTATCATTAGATAATGAATCTGTCGGATATTTAGCAGCTCTTCGTCCTATTATAGAAGAAAATCTAACTCAAATTACTGATATTTTTTATGAAAGTATTACTAAGTCACCAGAAGTAGCAACATTTATTAAAGAAAAATCATCGATTGAACAATTAAAAAAAACTTTTAGAGAATTTTTAAAATATTTCTATGAGCCTAATATTACTCCCCAATATATCAGTAGAGTACAGCATATTGGTGCTATCCATCATAAAATTAAATTGCCCGCTGAATGGTTTATATTGGCCTTTGGTGCCTTAAAACGTTCAATTTTTCCTTTTATTATTCAGGCTTATGAGTCAGATACACCATATATGCGAAAAGTGGTGCAGGCTTTTGATCAACTTTGTCAGCTAATTCAAGCAGAAGTCAACCAATCTTTTATTGAATCCTATGCGACGGGCCTTAATGAAAAAATAAAAGCAGAAGAAATGCTTTTAGATCAACAACAAGCAATCTTTGCAAGTGTTCAGGATGCTTCTCAGACTCTTGCAGCTGCAGCAGAAGAAACGAATGCTTCTGCAAGTCAAATGTCGCAAAGTGTATATAAAATTCGAGATGCCTCTGCAATGGTTAAACAAGAGGCTAATCAAGCCCAGTTAACAGCGACAGAGGGAGAAAAGGTAATCAAAGATACTCGTATACAGCTATCCGATATGATTGATCTAAATTTGGAAGTTCAAAAGAAAGTCGAGTTATTAAATGTTGCTTCTAAGTCTATGGCAAATATGATTCAAACCATTACAAGTATTGCTGATCAAACCAATCTACTTGCTTTGAACGCTGCAATTGAAGCCGCGCGTGCTGGTGAAGCTGGTCGAGGATTTGCTGTAGTCGCCGATGAAGTTCGTAAACTAGCAGAGCAGAGTCGATCGGCTGCTAATGAAGTTGGTGAGTTAATTAGAAAAAATAATGAATCAACGGATGAAGTTGTCAATAGTATGGCCAAACAAGCTGTCACGATGGAAAAAGTGGGAGATTCTGTGAAAGATAGCGCTGAACATATGACATTAATTACTCAGTTTATAGCCAGTAATTATACTCAGGTGGACAGTATTAATTTGGCCGTATCAGATCTTGCCGAAACATCAGAAGAGATTGATAAAGCATCTGATGATGTAGCAAATGCCGCCATTGATTTATCGAAAATGGTCATCAAATAATATATGATAAAAAAATAGCCATAACTCTTGTGATGCAAGTGTTGTGGCTATTTTCCTAAATTTTGAAAATGTAAAATGGATCGTCAATTTTTCCAAAAAACAGAACTAACTTTTGAACCATAAAATAAACTAATGAAAGGGTGATACAATTGTTGCCGCAATCTTGCAGAGGAAAATTATCATTATTGGTCATGTTAGTGGTTATTATGGTGGTCGTTAACTCTTTTCTTATGTTTAGGGTCATCTTATCGAATCGACAAGTTAGTACTGTTACTTATCCAGTGGTAGCATTAGCCAATGAAATGGAATTAGCAACTACACAAGTGCAACAGTACCTAAGTGATATTAGCGCAACACGAGGTCAAGATGGTCTAGAGGATGGGTTTGAAAATGCTGAAGAAAACGCGAAGCTTTTTAAAGAATCCCTAAAGAAATTTGTATTGATCAAACCTGAAAAAGCTAAGTTTATAAAAGAATATGAGGAAAATTTTGATGCTTATTATCTTTTAGGGAAAAAAATGGCTCAAATTTATATAAAGGATGGTCCTGCAGCAGGGAATAAATTAATGCCAGAATTTGATGTTCAAGCCGAACGTTTAGCAACATATACTGATCAAATGCGCGATGAAAGCGAAAAAGAAATGGCACTTAATTTAGAAAAAATGGATTTAGAAATAAAGATAGCATTGCTGATCATGGTCATTAGTGGTTTATTTACGATTGTATTAAGTTTATTGATTCGAAGAGTTATTGGGAATGCCCTTCATACAATCATAAAAAATATCGAGAAAGATGAATTTGGGCATATTATGGTTAAGGAAATCTCAATGGATTCCAAAGATGAATTTGGAGAGCTTGCTCATGTTCTTAACACCCTATTAGCCCAATTTCGAGGTTTCATTAAACAAGTTTCAGTGTCGGCAACACAGCTCGCATTATCCTCAGAAGAGTTAAATATCAGTACGGATCAATCGGCTCAAGCAACAAATCAAGTCGCATCCTCAATTGTAGAAGTATCCATCGGTACTGAAAAAGAGGTTAGTGCTGTCAGTGAGGTTTCAGAAATCATTGAGCAAATTTTGACGGACATTCAGCAGGCAGCTGAGAACTCACATGTCGTTGTGGAAACATCTGATAAGACGGCTGCAGCAGCTCAGATTGGTAGTAAATCCATTGAAAAAGCTGTCAATCAAATGAAGAATATCGATAAGACGGTCAGTAGCACTGCACATATTGTTTCAAAACTTGGTGAACGTTCGAAAGAAATTGGCCAAATTGTTGATGCGATCTCAAGTATTGCTGGACAAACTAATCTTTTGGCTTTAAATGCAGCAATCGAAGCTGCGCGTGCGGGAGAACAAGGCAGAGGTTTTGCAGTTGTAGCTGAAGAAGTGCGCAAATTAGCGGAACAATCACAAGAAGCAGCAAAACAAATTGCCAATCTAATTAGTGAGATTCAGCAAGACACTGATAAGGCTGTTATTGCGATGAATGAAGGGACTCGTGAAGTTAATTTGGGCGAGGAAGTCGTCAATGCGGCAGGAAAAGGCTTTAGTGAAATTGTATTTCTGGTGAATGAAATGTCGAATCAAGTAAAAGGGATTGCGACTGTTATTCAACAAATGACAAACAATAGTCAACAAGTTGTTTCTTCAATACGGTTAGTTGAACAAATAAGTCAAGACATAGCAGGGCAAACACAGACAGTTTCAGCCGCTACGGAAGAACAGTCGGCCTCTATGGAGACTATAGCCTCCTCTAGTCAAGGCTTATCGCAAATGGCACAGGATTTACAAGTTGCGATACATAGTTTTCAAATTTAATAGTCTTTTACCTTTTAAAAGTCGAATTTTCTATTTTTATGTCAAAAAATGCGTAAAAGTATCATTTTGAGACAAATTATTGTTGACACAATATATTTTCACTGTTATATTTTATATAAACTACATAATAAGGCAACGGAGCCTTGAGTGAGTATATTATGGAGGCTCCGTTTTTCTAAAACAATGGCGTCTGAGTTAATCGGGCGCTTTTGCTTTTTCAGAAAATCGTGACTGCTAAGATAAGCTAAAGTACCACCATTGTAGTGAACCGCATAACTATGAAGAAAATTATAAATTATAGCTTTATAAGACTTCGAAGTGCGAGATGATGAGTTGAAGGAGGGAATAAGGCCGACTTACAATGTGTACTTTTTAATGCAATAATAAATTTTAGTGGGGGATTAACAATGAAAAAAAGCAAAAAAACAATAAAAGCTATGATCTTAACAGCCCTATTAACATCTACTTTCGCTTGTACTACATATGCAGGGCCAAATCTATCTTTTAGTGATGTTCCTGCCAAACACTGGTCTTATGATGCTGTTACTTCATTAGCTAAGGCTGGTTTGATCGAGGGAATCGAAGACGGTACATTCCGTGGCGACAGAGCAATGAGCCGTTATGAAATGGCAATTCTTGTTTCTAAAACAATTGATCAATATAAAAAAGCTGATGCTTCACAAAAAGCAACAATCGATAAGCTATCTGCGGAGTTTGCTTCCGAACTAAATAGTTTAGGTGCACGTGTTGCTAAAGTTGAAGCTAAAACAAACACTTGGATAAGTGGTGAAACCCGTATGCGCGCTATGGGTAATAGTCCAAGTATGCCATCGACAAAATTATCTCATTCTGATCAATTTGATTTCCGGCAACGCATTATGTTTCGTGGTACCATGAATGACGATTGGTCTTGGACAGGCCGACTTGCTACGAATGGTCACAGTCGTTTTGGTGATTACAACCTAAACGCTGGATCGACAATTGAATTGGATCAAGTGAATGTGACGGCTAAGAATATTCTGGGTATGGATAGTGTTCGGGTTGGACGATCAGCTCTTGACTTTTTCAGCCATGGTATGATTGGGGGTCCAGGGAATAAAGATGGTATTTTGGCTGTGAAAAAAGTCGGTGATGTAAAGGTGAGCGCCTGGACGGGTAATATTAGACCTAGCACTGGTTCGGGAACTACTTCCGAAAATTCCGGTTTTACCACAACTCAATTAGATTGGAAAGTCAATAAAGTCAATTTGAAAACAGGCTACTACTGGGGAGATGTCAAAGGTGACTATAATACTCTCAATGTTGCTTCAGGAAAAAGCTTTAATTCTTCCCAAGGTTATCTTGTTGGTTTTGATACAAAAATTGGAGATCTTCTCGTTTTTGGTGACTATGTAGGGTCGAAACTCGATGGTAGCATAGGCTTAAATACGAATCCAAAAGCTTATATGGTCGAAATTACTAACAGTAAACTTCCTGTTGCTTATCAAGTTATGGGCATGGTTAATCCGGCAAAGACAGGGACTGATGCTTGGATGATTCAGTATCGTAGTATTGATCCTGGTGCATTTGCTCCTGGTTCAGGAAACTTTGATACTGTCGCTGTTGCCAATGTTGGAAGTCAAGGATATAACTTCTTTACCAAAGGAAGTGACAATGTAAATGCTTTATTCTTGGCGTACTCTAAAGTTGTTGCCAAGAATGTTGTTGCCTCTCTTGAATATCAAGACCTTAAGATTAAAAATACGACGGTAACAAGCAATACAGCTGCTAAAGATAAAACGTATCAAGCCAAAATTGAACTTTATTATTAATAAATAAATCATATAGATAAGGTCACTGTGAAAGATAATTTCACTAGTGGCCTTATTTTTGTATTTCAAATGAAAGAAATATAGGACGATATTTTAAGATAAGAGGAGAAGTAAATTAATTATTGCCAAATTATGAATGAAAAAGATATAATATGAAAGATATGACAATATTAAGATAAATTTTCCAATATAGCCAATTCATGATAGTATTAGTTAAAATGAGGGATGTTTTTTTGGAACTGCATCAATTAATCGGTGATAAATCTCAATTTTCTATACAACATCGTATTTTGAATGTGATTCTCATCTTTGGTATTTTTATTTCTTTTTGGAGTGTCATGACGAGTTATTGTCTTGGACTAGATAGTCTTTCGCTCACTGCGTGTATATGGAGTGGTATGATCTTAACAGGAGTGTATTATCTGTCCGTCGTAAAAAGAAAATATGATTTATGCATTTTTCTATCTCTTTTTTTAGTAGCGACTGTGATTCCTTTTATTTGGTTTACAAGTGGTGGGACTGCAGGGCGTGTTCCTTTTTATATTATGCTTTTTTCGCCAATGGGAGTGACTGTACTAAAAGGATATAAACGATTTCTTCTTACGGCTTTATTAACACTTATGGCTCTAGCAATGATC
Organism: Pelosinus sp. sgz500959; assembly: GCF_042610375.1. Taxonomy (NCBI): domain Bacteria; kingdom Bacillati; phylum Bacillota; class Negativicutes; order Selenomonadales; family Sporomusaceae; genus Pelosinus; species Pelosinus sp. sgz500959. Next base: position 206,914 of record NZ_JBGJZL010000008.1, on the reverse strand, counting down.
ATTATAGAATATGTATATCCCTATTTGGTCACAGGTTATCCTACAGTTACGGTAAAATATATTGATGTTTCTATTACATTGCTTACGTCGATTATTACTAATTCCTTGTTATTGACTGTAATATTAAAACATTATGATGAAGAACATCAATTAGCAAAAAAATATTTGCAGGAAAGTGAAAAGGCACGGAATCATTTAGAGTATCTTAGTTATCATGATGCTTTAACTGGACTTTATAATCGTACTTTTTTTGAAATGGAGTTAGTGAGATTAGAGACGGGTAAGAAGTTAGGTCTTGCAGTATATGTGATTGATATTGATGGATTGAAGTTCATAAATGATACGATTGGCCATTCCCAAGGTGATCTTATGATTATTCGTGCAGCTCAAATTCTGCGCTCCTCTTTTCCTGAAAGTACTGCTATCTTCCGAACTGGAGGAGACGAGTATATCGCTTTATTAGAGGATGTTTCAGCAGAACAGTTAGAGATGTACTATCAAAATGTCTGTAATAATATGCAAAAGGATAATGATGTCAGTAACCCTTCTTTGGTAACTTTGCAAATGTCCATTGGGTATGCATATTCAAAAGAAATTGTTCAATCGATAGAAGAACTTATCTTAGAAGCAGAAAATAAAATGTATAGAGAAAAAACTTTTCATCATACTACTAATAATCGTTCTATGATTCAAAGTGTCAAGGAAATGCTAGCAATTCGGGAGAAAAGTACAGGGAGTCATGGGGAACGTTTACAAAAATTGATTGTTGCATTGGCAAAAGCAGCTGGGGTAGGAGAATCATCCATGATGGATCTACGTTTGCTTGCTAAATTTCATAATATAGGAAAAATTGGAATTTCGAATGAAGTTATAAAAAAACCAGGATTATTGACGAAAATTGAAATAGAAGAGATACAAAGACATTGTGAAATTGGTTATCGCATTGCTCGTGCAACGTCAGACTTATTGCCAATTGCTGAGTGGATATTACGGCATCATGAATGGTGGAATGGTAAAGGATATCCTCTTAAATTACGAGGTACGGATATCCCTTTTGAATGTCGTATTTTGGCAATTGTAGATAGCTATGATGCAATGACAAGTAATCGGCCTTATCGTAAGGCCATGAATCATGATGCAGCGATTGAAGAATTACAGAGATATGCAGGAATTCAATTTGATCCAGAATTAGTTAAAATTTTTATTGGTATAAATCAAATTCAAAATAACAGTGAGGTCATGCTAAACTGAATTGTCAGTCTGCATGGCCTTACTGTTTGCTAAAAAAGGTAAAAATGAATCTATAGTAGAAAGAATATAAGACTCCATAATGTAATGAAAGTTTATCATAAAGAAGGTGAAGATATGGATTTATTCTCATATGCAAATCAAGTGGAAAATAGTCAAGCAGCCCCACTTGCGGTACGGATGCGTCCGCGGACACTTGATGAATTCAGTGGTCAACATGATATTGTTGGTAAAGGAAAATTTTTACGGCAAATGATTCACGCTGATAATTTACCTTCCATCATCTTATTTGGACCGCCAGGTACAGGAAAGACGACACTCGCCCACATTGTTGCCAATAGTACTGGCAGTCATTTTGAAAAATTAAATGCAGTATCTGCTGGTATTGCTGATATTCGTAAACTCGTTGAAGCAGCGAAAGAGCGCCTTAGTTTTTATCGTCAGCGAACGATTTTATTTATTGATGAAATCCATCGTTTTAATAAAGGGCAACAAGATGTTTTATTACCCTACGTTGAAGATGGCCGAGTCATTTTAATTGGTGCCACTACGGAAAACCCCTATTTTGAAGTTAATTCAGCATTATTATCTAGAATGAGAGTGATTCGTTTAAAATCCCTTGAATCTGTGGATTTACTTACTATGATGGAACTTGCGCTGAAAGATAAGGAAAGGGGATTAGGGAATTTAGGCATTGGATATTCGAAAGAAATTTTATTAAAGATTGCAGATATTTCAGGTGGCGATGGGCGGGTGGCTCTTAATATTTTGGAACAATCAGCAGCCATGCTCAAAGGGATTGATGATCCTAAACTTACAATGGATGTCTTAATGGAAGTGGTGGGAGAGCGCATACAAACCTATGATAAGTCGGGAGATAGTCATTATGATATTATATCGGCCTTTATCAAAAGCATGCGCGGCTCAGATCCCAATGGGGCCATTCATTATTTGGCCAGAATGATTGTTGCAGGAGAAGATGTCAAATTTATTGCTAGACGCATTGTGATTTGTGCTGCTGAAGATGTTGGTAATGCTGATCCTCAAGCTCTGGTGGTCGCTATGGCGGCTGCTCAGGCAGTACAGTTTGTTGGTATGCCTGAAGCCAGAATCATCTTATCTCAGGCAGTGATTTATATTGCGACTGCTCCAAAAAGTAATGCTTCTTATTTGGCCGTTGATCAAGCCATTCATGATGTTAAACAACAAGATTGTGGATCAGTACCACTTCATTTGCGCGATGCCCATTATCAAGGTGCAAAAAGTCTAGGGCATGGTGTTAATTATCTGTATCCACATGATTATGCTGGTAGTTATGTAAAACAGCAGTATTTACCAGATCTACTGATTGACACAGTTTACTATCAGCCAACCGAAAATGGCAAGGAGAAATTAATAAAACAAGAGATGATGAAACATACTATGACAAATAGATAATTGAAATAAATTATTTTTTTGTACATTTTTTGTATATTTTCTTTTGACAAGTAGGTTTTTTTTTGGTATATTAATAATCAATAAAACCTACTATATTACTCGGAATACTTGGTAATAGCAGGGGAGATTATTGTGAAGATATCGACAAAAGGACGTTATGGCGTCGCGGCCATGTATGACTTAGCTATGAATTATGGGCAAGGAGCTATTTCTTTAAAAAGTATTGCCCAACGTCAAAAAATTTCTGAAAACTATTTAGAACAAATCATCAGTACATTGCGCAAAGCTGGATATGTTAAAAGTATTCGTGGCGCACAAGGCGGATATACTTTAAGTAAAGATCCTGCACAAATTTCAGTAGGTGATATTGTTAGAGTCATGGAAGGGCCTATCGCTTTGGTAGATTGTTTATTAGATCATTCTAATGATCATGATTGTTGTGAGCGGGAAGATATTTGTGTAACCCGCGATGTCTGGGCCAAAGTGAGTGATAGTATAAATTTAGTTGTGGACTCAATTTCCCTAGCTGACTTGTGTCGGGAAGAAAAACTACGAGGAGATGTATGTGATAATGAGAAGAGTTTATTTTGATCATTCAGCAACGACCCCAGTTGATCATGAAGTAGTCGATTTAATGGTAGAATACATGAAGGATAAATTTGGTAATCCTGGTAGTATTCATTATTTCGGACGTGAGGCTAACAAAGCTGTCAATGAAGCAAGAGAAAGTGTAGCAACATTGCTTGGAGCCACCGCAAAGGAAGTCTTTTTCACAAGTGGTGGTACTGAGTCTGATAATATAGCGCTAAAAGGTATAGCTTATGCTAATCGTAAAAAAGGCAATCATATTATTACAACAAGCATTGAACATCATGCAGTATTACACACCTGTGAATCCTTAGAAAAACAAGGTTTCACTGTAACATATTTACCTGTTGATGAAAATGCAATGGTACGTATTGAAGATGTGAAAAACGCTATTACAGACCAAACCATTCTCATCAGTGTTATGTTTGCAAATAATGAAGTGGGAACCATTCAACCAATTAAAGAAATTGGACAATTAGCAAAAGAAAAAGGAATCTATTTCCATACTGATGCTGTTCAGGCTGTTGGTAATTATCCCATTGATGTGAATGAATATAATATTGATTTGCTCAGTCTTTCTGGACATAAATTATATGGTCCTAAAGGGATAGGCGCTATTTATATTCGTAAAGGTGTGAAAATTGAAGCTCTGCAACAAGGTGGATCTCAAGAACGAAAACTAAGACCTGGTACTGAAAATGTCCCTGGTATTGTTGGTTTAGGTAAAGCCGCTGAAAAAGCTAGACTTGAGCTAAGTGAACGTATGGCTCATGTGCAAGCTCTTAGAGATAAATTGATAAAAGGCATCCAAGAAAAAATTGTAGACATTAAGCTAAATGGTCACCCTGAAAAACGTTTACCAGGCAGCGTTAATTTTAGCTTCTTTTATATTGAAGGTGAGTCCTTACTATTAAACCTTGATATGAAAGGAATTGCAGCATCAAGTGGTTCAGCTTGTACGTCAGGTTCTCTTGATCCTTCCCATGTATTACTTGCAATGGGAATGACGCATGAAACAGCCCATGGTTCTCTTAGACTTTCCTTGGGACGTGGTAATACAGAAGCAGATATTGATTATTGTCTTGAAGTATTGCCGAAAATTGTTGAAACATTACGTAGTATGTCGCCATTAAATGCAACGAGTAAATTAGCACCAAGTAATCCTTGTAGTAATTGCCATCATTAATTTAGTTGAGGGGAGATATTTTATATGTATACTGAAAAAGTAATGGATCATTTTGCAAATCCACGTAATGTGGGTGAGATAGAAAATGCGAGTGGTGTTGGTGAAGTTGGTAATGCCAAATGTGGTGATATCATGAGAATTTATTTGGATGTGGAAAATGATATCATTAAAGATGTTAAATTTAAAACGTTTGGCTGTGGGGCAGCGATTGCCACAAGCAGTATGGTTACAGAACTTGTTATGGGAAAAACTCTTGATGAAGCACTCAAAATTTCCAATGATGCTGTAGCAGAAGCTCTTGATGGACTTCCACCAGCTAAAATGCATTGTTCAAATTTAGCGGCTGATGCTTTACATGAAGCTATCAAAGACTATATACAGAAAAAAGGAAAGTGATTTTTTCATGGGTACAAAGCCAAGAGTTCTTGTAGCCATGAGCGGAGGGGTGGACAGTTCTTTAGCTGCCGCCCTTTTAGTCCAGCAAGGTTATGATGTAATTGGTGCAACGATGCAAATCTGGGATAAAGATGTGCCAGAAGATGATGCAGAAAATCGAGGATGCTGTTCTCTCAGTGCGATTGATGATGCGCGGCGAGTAGCCGAAAAAATTGGTATTCCTTATTATGTACTTAATTTCCGAGAGATGTTTCAAGAAACAGTAGTTGGTTATTTTATTCGTGAGTATGGTGATGGTAAAACTCCTAATCCTTGTATTGCCTGCAACCGTTTTGTCAAGTTTGAAGGCTTACTGAAAAAAGCATTGGCCTTGGGAGCTGATTATGTGGCGACAGGCCATTATGCTCGCATTGCTTATGATGATAAGCTTGGTAGGCATACCTTAAGTAAAGGGGTTGATCATACAAAAGATCAATCTTATGCCTTGTATCACTTAAATCAGGATACCTTGAAACATTTTCTAATGCCCCTTGGTGATTATACTAAGGTAAGGACTCGAGAATTAGCTGCTGAATTTGGATTATCCGTAGCGAATAAACCAGAAAGCCAAGAAATTTGTTTTGTTCCAAATGATGATTATAAAAGCTTTTTAGCGGAAAGATCACCTAATGCTCTTAAACCAGGTCAGATTGTGAATGTAAATGGTCATGTATTAGGCAAACACCAAGGTTTACCTCTCTATACCATTGGGCAACGCAAGGGTCTCGGAATTGCTACTGGCGAGCCTTTATATGTAGTAGAGTTAGATTATGAAGCAAATCGAGTTGTTGTAGGATCTAACCAAGATGTATTTGCTAGCGAACTAATCGCTGGTGATTTAAACTTCATTACAATCGATACTCTAGAGGAGCCAATGAATGTTTCTGCTAAAATTCGTTATGGATCTAAAGAAGGAATAGCTCATGTCACGCCCCTTGGAGGCGGCCAGGTACATGTCAAATTTAGTGAACCACAAAGAGCGATTACTCCCGGACAATCCGTTGTTTTCTATGATGGGGATATGGTCATTGGTGGCGGTATTATTATAAAATCAATTCGTTAATGGATTGATAGAATAGAGCATAAAGAAACCTGTAAAGGATGTGATGAACATTCTCTACAGGTTTCTTTATATTTTAGCGAATCAGAAAGCATAACACTTTCTAGGGTTACAAGTAAGGACAACTAAGACTTTGGTCTGCGCTGAGGGTTGACCGAAGTCAAGTTTTCTTTAAATTAATGTAATAAAAGTCATAAGTATGGTAATAATAATCATACAGTCAGTGATGGAGGTCTCCCTTTTATGGAGAAGTTAGGATCTATCATCGGTTTGCCTATATTAGAAACGGAAACCGGTATGCAGGTTGGCGAAGTTGGAGAACTTCTTTTAGATGTTGAAGGAGCCATTCTATGTGCTTTGATCATTAACGGAGGTAATTGGTTTGCATCTGAAAAAATCATTGCTTTCAGAGATTTATTCAGTTTAGGACGTGATGCTGTTATGGTTTGTAATCATCATGTCATTCATGAATTAGAAGATTTTCACATGACCAATCATACATATCATTTGAAAGATTTATGTGATAAAGAAATCATGACGGATACTGGTCTTCGTTTAGGAGTTTTAAAAGATATTATTTTTGATCGTATAACTGGAGAGATTAAGTGGTATCAAGTATCGGATAGTATGATCACTGATGTACTCTATGGGCGCATGCTCATGCCATTACCACAAGTCCAAATTGTCGGACAAGGCAAAGTGATTGTACCTGAAACAATGGCTAAACTTCTTCACGGAGAAACGGAAATGACTGAATTTGAATAGTCAGGTGACTTAGATCATAGTTAAGAATATGATATGAGGTGTATAGCGTATGACAACTTGTCCTGTATGTGACAACAAAAGGGCTATTGGTAAAGTCGGAACAGAACAATATTTTTGTTGGGATTGTTGTGTGGAATTTATGATACGTGGTGAAGAAACAACAATATTTAATGTTCAACCCGATGGAACATTGACTTTATATTTAGAGCCTATGGAGAATATTAGGTAATAAAGCGGGGGCCATGTGGTCACCGCTTTATTTACTTTTTACTGGGGTGTTTAAATTGACTATTCGTTACTCTTTCATTAAAATAGGATGTTTAGCTGGTGCTTTTCTACTGATCATTTATTTTTTTTGGTTTGTGCGTAGCGCTTTATACCCATTTATTATTGCTTTATTCTTAGCATATATGTTAAATCCCATGGTATGTTATCTAGAAAGAAAGGGTTTTCAAAGGTTATGGGCAATTATTATGATCTATATTATATTATTTGGTATTGTTATTATTGGTGGTAGTAAATTATTGACATTATTAATTAAAGATTTAGAATATTTTTCTCAAGATTTACCGCGGATTTTAGATCGAATTGATGAGCTGTTGACCTTTCTTCAATCCCAATATCAAAATTCAACGTTACCCTATTCTTTTAGATTAGCCATTGATGAGGCATTATTAGCCCTAGAATATGATGTGCAGCAATTTATTGGACAAATTGTCAATAGTATCATTGCTATTATTCGGAATTCGATTGGTGTAGTGATTAGTCCAATTCTGACTTTTTATTTGCTATATGATTGGTATCAGATCAAAAATGAACTATTACTATTGTTACCAGGGAGATTACGGATTGAATTTATTTCGTTTTTACGTGATGTTGATAAAGTATTAGGTGGAATTATTCGTGGACAATTGACAGTGGCGTGTATGATTGGTATTTTCATCACAATTGGTTTATCTTTTTTGAAAGTGAAATTCGCTCTTATTATTGGCATCTTAGCAGGAATTTTTGATGTCATCCCATATTTTGGTGCGATTATAGGTGCCGCGCCAGCTGTGATGTTGGCTATGATCGAATCACCATGGCTGACAGTAAAAGTCATTGTATTATTTGTTGTGATTCAGCAAATCGAAGGAAATATTATTCAGCCTAAAATTATTGGTGAAAATATCGGATTACATCCTTTAACTGTGATTTTTTGTGTATTCGTAGGCGGCGAGATGTATGGGATTATTGGTATGTTGCTTGGAGTACCGGTTGTAGCAATTGGACAAGTATTAATGCGACATATTCTAAAGGTCTTGTTATAATCACCATTTATTGACACTGTACGATAATTTAGGTATAATTGCGAGCATGGGTAGTCCTAACAATTTGGAGGTTGATTAATTTGATTTATATGACTGGAAATGAATTACGCAAGAAATTTTTGCAATTTTTTGCTGATAAAAATCACTTAGTATTACAAAGTGCGCCATTGATTCCTGAAAATGATCCAACTTTACTTTTGGTTGGTGCAGGTATGGCACCTTTTAAACCTTTTTTCACGGGAAAGATGAACCCACCTCATCCTCGGATTAGTACAAGCCAGAAGTGTGTACGTACTGGAGACATTGAAAATGTGGGTCGTACTGCGCGTCATCATACGTTTTTTGAAATGCTTGGAAATTTTTCTTTTGGTGACTATTTTAAAAAAGAAGCGATTGCCTGGGCTTGGGAATTTATTACTGAGCATCTAGAAATGCCAGTTGATAAATTGTGGGTGACAATTCATACGGGTGATGATGAAGCCTTTGCTATTTGGACTCAGGACATCAAAGTGCCAGCGGATCGCATTATTCGTATGGAAGATAATTTTTGGGAAATTGGACCTGGCCCATGCGGCCCTTGTTCGGAAATTTATTTTGATTTGGGCGAAGAACGAGGTTGTGGCAATGCCGATTGTGCAGTTGGCTGTGATTGTGACCGCTATTTAGAAATATGGAATTTGGTATTCACTCAATATGATCGTGATGAAGCTGGTAATTATACTCCTCTTGCAAAGAAAAATATTGATACAGGTGCAGGACTTGAACGGATTGCTTCTGTACTTCAACTCAAACCATCAAACTTTGAGACAGATTTATTATTCCCATTAATCGCATATGCAGCAAAGATTGCCAATGTAGAATATGGACACTCCAACAAAATTGATGTTTCTCTTAAAGTCATTGCCGACCATATTCGGAGTATGACAGTCATGATCGCTGATGGTGTCTTACCTTCTAACGAAGGTCGTGGATATGTATTGCGACGTATTTTGCGCAGAGCTGTCAGACATGCTCGTTTGCTAGGAATCGAAAGAATGTTCTTAGTAGAGATGGTTGATGTTGTTGTTGAAATTTTTGCTGAAGCTTATCCTGATTTAGGTGAAAAAGAAGCTTATATCAAGAAAGTTATTCAACTGGAAGAAGAACGTTTCCAAACAACATTAGTGCAAGGAATGGAATTGTTAACTAAACATATCCAAGCCCTAAAAGAGACTGGCGTAAAAATCCTTGATGGTGCTACTGTCTTTAAATTATATGATACCTTTGGTTTTCCATGGGAGTTAACCTTAGAGATCGTTGAAGAACACGGTATGGAATTGGATAAACAAGCTTTTGATATTGCAATGAAAGAACAGCGGGAACGGGCGCGTGCTGGTCGTCAAGCTAATGAAGAGCAAGTTATCATTCCTGATTTATCTCATTTGGATACTGCACAACTCAGTATAAATGAAGAAGGTCATGATGCTAATGTTGTATTGTTATGGAAAAATGGTGTGATTGTTAATGAAGTACATGATGGTGAAGATATTGGTATAATTCTTGACGTGACTGCTTTTCATGCTGAAGGCGGCGGTCAGGTTGGTGATAATGGTTTTATTGAAGGCGCATTAGGAAAAATAGAAATTACTGCTGTAAAAAAATTGTTAAACGGTACTGTCTATCATTTGGGCCATGTTATTGAAGGATCTTTGAAAGTTAGTGATGCTGTTGCATTAAAGGTAGATCTTAGAAGACGTCGTGACATCGCTCGTAATCATACAGCGACTCATTTGTTACATGCTGCACTCAAAGAAGTGTTGGGATCACATGTAAATCAAGCCGGATCTTTTGTTAATCCTGACCGATTGCGTTTTGACTTCTCGCATTTTTCTCAAGTGACAGTTGAAGAATTGGCTGCTGTGGAAAAAATTGTAAACCGAGCTGCCTTGGAGAATATTTCTGTAGATATTATTGAAACCTCCCAAGATAAAGCAAAAGAAATGGGTGCATTAGCCTTATTTGGTGAAAAATATGGAGAGTCAGTTCGAGTTGTATCAGTAGGTGATGTGAGTATCGAACTTTGTGGCGGCAGTCATATTAGAAATACTGCTGAAATCGGTCTTGTGAAAATTGTGAGTGAAGCAGGTATTGGTTCTGGCATCAGACGGATCGAAGCTGTAACTGGAACTGGTGCAGTTGAGTATATCAATGCACGAGAAAATTTACTTCTAAATGCTGCGACACTGCTTAAAGCTCGTCCTGAAGAAATTATTACAAGAGTTGACAGTGTAATCAGCAAAGTCAAGGAATTAGAGCAAGAGTTAGCTGCTCTTACCGCAAAGCAAGCTCATGTCGAAGTACAAGAACTGCTTGCTAAGGCTCAAGAAGTCAATCAGGTTCAAGTTGTTGTCGGTCAAGTAAGTAGCGCAGACATGGATGGGCTACGTACAGTGGCAGATTTAGTGCGAGATCACTTGAAATGTGGTGTTGTAGCTTTGGGATCTGTAAATGCTGATAAGGTTAATTTTGTCGTGATGGCGACGAAAGAAGCTGTGGCGAAAGGAATACATGCGGGTAATATTGTAAAAGTCGTTGCTAAAATTGCTGGCGGCGGCGGTGGCGGTCGTCCTGACATGGCTCAAGCAGGTGGTAAGCAACCAGAAAAAATTGCTGAAGCCTTGCAAGCTGCTGTAGAAGTAATCAGCAATCAAGTTCAATAAGAATATCAATACTTAGAGTGTGATTATCACACTCTAAGTATCTTTTACGGAATCAGAAAGTAAATGACTTTCTCGATTTAAAGTAAGAATGACTAAGGTTTCTTCCTGCGTCTGAAGACTTGGCAGAAACCAAGTCTTTTCTTATATATTTATTTTTATTTTTTTAGAGGAAAAATCTAGGCAGGGTAGAATATAGTGGTATAAAGGTGGAAATAATAGTAGGGAGGAGGATGCTCAATGGCCAATATATCAGAAGAAACAATGATGTTTCGTGTGGACAACGAAGAGAATAATGCAGCTATGGTTCTAAATTCTGTTTATCAGTCTTTAGTAACTAAAGGTTATAATCCTATAAATCAAATTGTAGGGTACTTATTATCAGGGGATCCTACCTATATCACTAGCTATAATAATGCTCGTGGTTTGATACGGAAATTAGAACGTGATGAACTGTTAGAAGAGTTGGTAAGAGCATATCTCAAAGATAAATAGTAATGATATAATACCATGTAGGAAGATAAATTCTTTAGATTATTGTCTAGCAATTTACGAACTACAGGTATATTTGGAGGATACATGCGCATACTAGCTCTTGATGTTGGGGACAAAACTATTGGTGTGGCCGCAAGTGATTTATTATTATTCACGGCCCAAGGCGTTGAGGTCATTCGGCGTACTTCCCTCGAAAAAGATTTTATTAGACTTGGTGAACTTATAACCCAATATGAAGTTGGAACAATTGTTATTGGGTTACCCAAAAATATGAACGGAAGTATTGGTCCGCGGGGTGAAATGATGCAACAATTCGCTGCTAATTTACAAGAACATTTTCCCCAGACAAAAGTACATTTATGGGATGAACGTCTATCAACAGTTGCAGCAACGAAAGCACTGATTTCTGCTGACGTCAGTCGGGCTAAGCGAAAGAAAGTAATTGATAAAATGGCTGCAGTATTTATTTTGCAGGGTTATCTTGATAGTTTGTCTTGTTAAGAACTTCCTTGACAGGATAAGTTTTCTACGATAAAATTACAGTACACTAAAAGGAAGAGGTGACATTAATGGCTGATTTAGAAAAAGAAGACCTCGAAGAAATGGAAGACGAGCTCGTCGTAGTAATGACTGACGAAGAGGGGAATGAATACTACTATCGTGAGGAAATGATTGTTCCAGTTGGCGATAAAGAATATGCAATTTTAATCCCTATTGATACAGATGAAGATCAATGTGGCGATGAAGAATGCGGATGTGACGCTGGGTGCGGTTGTTCTGAAGATGAAGTTGATGTATATATTGCACGCATTGATACTGATGAAAATGGCGAGGAAATATACGTTGATCCTACCGATGAAGAGTTCGAAGAAGTTCGCAAAGCTTATGAAGAACTAATGGTAGAAGAAGAGGATGAAGCCGAATAGGCTTCATTTTTTTTACGGTGCATTCCGTAGATGAAAAGACTTGGCATATGCCCAGTCTTTTTTTACGGAATCAGAAATGATAACAATTTCTTGATTCTAGCTAAAAATGACTAAGGGTTTTGCCGGCTTTTGAAGACTGGGCATAAGCCTAGTCTTTTTCTATCGTATTGTGTATAATGTAGTCATTACAATTGAATGATATAGATGTAGTGGTGAGGTGATGATGGATGAAGCAAAAATTATTGGAATTTAAATTGCATATCATCTTGGTGATCAGTCTTCTTTGTTTAGGGAGCGTTATATATGGATTGACTCAACAAGCCGCCTCTGCGACTGGAGAAAAATTTGTCATTGTAGTTAAACCAGGCATGGGGGCAAATGCTATTGGTAATTTACTATATGAACAGGGGGCTATAAAAAACGTATTTTTATTTCAAATGATCTCTAAAATGCAAGGCATGGAAAGTTCATTACAAGCAGGAGAATATGTATTAAATCAAAATATGACAATACAACAAATTGTGTCTATATTAGCCAAAGGTGAAACTGCTTATCAGCAGATCACAATTCCTGAAGGATATACAGTGGACCAAATTGCGAAATTATTACAAGAAAAACAATTAGGCAGTGCTGCAAATTTTAAAAAAGCAGCGCAAAATTTTGTTCCATATACCTATATGGTCAATAACAATCCAAATGTAGTATATAAGGCTGAGGGCTATATGTTTCCTAATACTTATCGGATCTCTAAAGGAACTTCAGAAACAGAAATTTTAAGTATGATGACAGTTCAATTTGATAAACAGTTCACTGAAAATATGCGGGTACGGGCTAATGAAATGAATTTATCAATTAAAGAGATTATTATTTTAGCATCTTTGGTCGAAAAAGAGGCTCAGCTCCCCGCTGATCGACCCATTATTGCAGGGGTATTTTTGAATCGCTTAAAACTTGAGATGCCATTACAATCTTGTGCGACTATTCAGTATATTTTAGGGTATCCTAAAGCTGAACTTTCAGTTCAAGATACTGAAATATCTTCTCCTTATAACACGTATCAACATATGGGTCTGCCGCCTGGTCCCATTGCTAATCCAGGTATAGCAGCAATCAAAGCCGTTTTATATCCGGAAAAAACCGATTATATCTATTTCGTGGCCGATAAAAAAGGGGCACACCATTTTAGTAAAACATACGATGAACATCTTGTAGCAATAGAGCAGGTGAGTAAATAATATGAACAATATAGTAAATTTATTAAAAGAAATTGAAGACTATGCAGAAGAAAATAGTATACCCATTATTAATAAAGTCAGCAGTCAATTATTAATTGATATTGCACAGGAAAGATCTCCCCGATCGGTTTTAGAAATCGGTACAGCCGTTGGATATTCGGCTTTGTTAATGATTAGTCATATGCCTGTTGATGGAAAAATTGTGACTATTGAACAGGATGCCAATCGAATTGATACGGCTTATGATTTTATTACGCGTGCTGGTCGAATTGAACAAATACAACTCTTGGATGGAGATGCAAGTGAAATTTTATTGCAAATCGAGGGTCCCTTTGATATGGTGTTTATTGATGCTGCCAAGGGACAATACCTCGATTATTTGCAAAAAGTTATGGATAAACTTTCTGATGGCGCCGTCATTATTGCTGATAATGTCTTGTTTCGTGGCATGGTGTTAAGCGATGAACCACCTCATAAGCGGTATCGGACAATTGTTAAACGTTTGCGAGAATATTTAGATTTTGTTAGTCATGATTCACGTTTTTCCACGACCATTCATCATGAAGGTGATGGTGTGGCTATTTCTTATTATCGAGGAGCGAATAAATAGTGAAAAAACCTGAACTTTTAGCGCCGGCAGGCACTCTTGAAAAACTTAAAATGGCCCTTCTTTATGGTGCTGACGCAGTATTTATGGGTGGTAAAGCCTTTGGGCTTAGAGCTTTTGGTGGTAATTTTGATGATGCTCAACTTAAAGAAGGGATTGAATTTGCCCATAGCCTACAAAAAAAAGCCTATGTAACAGTGAATATATTTCCTCATAATGAGGATTTAGTCGCCTTGCCTGATTATATTAAATTTTTATCTGAGATTAACGCTGATGCAGTGATTGTTTCAGATTTAGGTGTTTATCGAATTGTTCGCGAAGTAGCTCCTGATTTACCTATACATATTAGCACACAAGCTAATAATACAAATTGGTCTTCGGTGCTTTGTTGGCAGGAACTTGGTGCAAGCCGCGTGGTGCTCGCACGAGAACTTTCCTTAGATGATGTGAATGTGATTCGCCAGAAAGTAAATATTGAACTCGAAGCTTTTGTCCATGGAGCCATGTGTATCTCTTATTCGGGACGTTGCTTGATGAGTAATTATTTTACTGATCGGGATGCTAATCGAGGCCAATGTGCCCAATCTTGTCGCTGGAAGTTTAATCTGGTGGAAGAAACACGTCCAGGAGAATACTATCCAGTTATGGAAGATGAGCGGGGAACCTATATCTTTAATTCAAAAGATTTATGTTTACTGCCCAATATTCCTGAATTAATCAATAGTGGTCTTGATAGCTTTAAGATTGAAGGCCGTATGAAAAGTGTACACTATGTAGCGACTGTGATTAAAGCGTATCGGGAAGCGATTGATGCCTATATGGCTGATCCAGAAAAATTCATCATTAAAACCGAGTGGTTAGAAGAATTGCAGAAAATTTCCCACCGTGCTTATACAACAGGATTTTATTTCAATAAAGCAACTGAGCAAGATCAAATTTATGCATCATCTTCTTATGATCAAACTCATGATTTTATTGGTTTGGTTAAATCTTATGATAGCAGCACAGGCATGGCTGTTGTTGAGCAACGTAATAATATGAAAGTAGGCCAAAAAATCGAAATTATGCAACCGTATCAGGATAATTTTGGTCAAGTCATTACTGAAATGTTTGATATGGATGGACAGCCAATCAGCGTCGCGCCTCATCCTCAGCAACTGATTATGATGCCTATGAGCCAACCTGTAAGGGAATTTTCTATGTTGCGTCGCAAGGTGAAAGATGATGTATGAAGAAATTTTAATTCGGACTGACGTAAAAAATATTAATTATATTAATCAAATTATGGAAGGTTATGAGTATTTAGGAGTGGTTACGACAGTCAAAGACGCCGTCGGTGTTCTACGAATCCGCACAACGCCAGATACATATCAGGAAGTGCAGGGGATTTTAGAGAATCTACCCATATCCATTGAATATGTAGAACTTAAATAATTTTCCAAGGTAATGCCATACTATCATTGAGGTGATCGTATGGCATTATTAAGTTCCCGCATCTATAAGATTGTAGTTTTTTTCTTTGTTCTAGGTAGTTTCCTTATGATTCGGTTATTTTATTTGCAAATTATTGAAAATGCAAGTTTAGTTCGGCAAAGCTTAAGCATGCGAATGCAGGAAGTTCCAATTGAGGTAACTAGAGGTGAAATTGTTGACCGTACAGGTTTGGCCTTGACGAATACGGGTTATTATTTTAGTATTGTTATTTTTCCTCAACAAATTAAAAATTTATCAATCGTAACGACTCAATTAGCGGAGTTAACTGGATTATCAGCGGGATTTTTTATGGATCAAGTACATGATCATCAGCAGCCTTTTAAACTCAAAGTCATGATTGATCCTGTTATGCGAGAGAGAATCAACAAGCTAAAAATACCTGGAGTTGTTGTTGTCGCAGAAAGGTCTCGTTATGGTTATAGTGCGTTGGCTGCGCATGTTACTGGCTATATTAATAGTGCAGATAACCAAGGTGTTAGCGGCATTGAAGGGATGTATGATGATGTACTACGGGGAGGACCCGCAGAATATGCGACTGCCCTTGTTGATGCAGGGCAAAAAATAATCCCAGGTCTAGGATATAAACGTGTACGGCTGACAGACGGTTCAGGACCGAATCACGTAGTGTTAACTTTAGACCGAAGTATTCAACAAAAAGTGGAAAGCATTATGGATCGCCATGGAATGAATGGGGCAGTTGTTGTATTACGCATCGCGACTGGTGAAATTTTAGCAATGGCTTCACGTCCAAGTTTTGATGGCAATCATCTGAGTGAGTATTTACTGCAGGATACGGCACCTCTCGTCAATCGGGCAGTATCGGCTTATCAGCCAGGATCAGTTTTCAAACTTGTAACAGCTGCTGCTGCCTTAGAAAATGGCATAACGCGTCCTGACGATGTTTTCTTTGATCCTGGATATATTGAAGTGAATCATTTACGCTTTAATGGGTGGGATTATGATAAGGGCGGGCGCGGACGATTAACATTTACAGAAGCGCTTGCTTATTCAAGTAATCCTATATTTATTGAAGTGGGGTTAAAGGTTGGTGCTGAAAAAATAATTTCATATGCCAAGAAATTTGGTTTTGGTTATAAAACCCATTTGAATTTTACTGGTGAAGCTGCAGGGAATTTACCAGAAGTTGATGCTATTTATCCAGGTGAACTTGCTAATTTAGCGATTGGACAAGGGAAACTTGAAGCGACTCCTCTACAGGTTGCTTCTCTTGTTGCTACGATTGCCAATGATGGTATAAAAGTTGACCCATATTTGGTGAGTAAATTAACTAAAGATAATGGTGTTGTTGTTAAAAGTTATACTGTGTCCCCTGGTATGCGGGTTTTATCAAAAAAAACGGCGAAGCAATTACAAGATATGATGAGTGCTGTGACAGAATATGGAACTGGTCAGACTGGATATGTCGATGGATTTGGTTCGGCGGGTAAAACAGGATCAGCAGAAACAGGTCGGAGGAATGCTGAAGGGCAGGGCATTAGTCATGCATGGTTTGCAGGATATGGACCGCTTCAAAATCCTCAATATGCCATTGTAGTTTTTGTTGAAGATGGTATGTCTGGTGGTGATGTGGCTGCTCCCATTTTTGGTGAGATTCTCAAAGGGATTTTGGAAAAATAAAAAAATTGACTGTGCCCAAGCCACGGCGCAGACTAAATTCTTAGTTGCCCTTACTTGTGATCGAGAAAGTATTATACTTTCTTTTTGATTACGTAAAAAAAGACTTGAATCAAGTCTTCTTTATAAAATATTCTAGGCAAAAAAATAAAATTATGTTAAAATATAACGACTAATAAATTATTATGTTAAGGCTGTGATATAGTGGAAATAGAAAAACCGTGTATTTTGGTTATTCATGGACCTAATTTGAATTTATTGGGAAAACGTGAACCAAATGTTTATGGTAAGCTCACACTTAATGAAATTAATGATAAGCTGATTGCTAAAGCTGAAAAGCTGGGTATTAGATTAGAATTTTTACAGTCTAATTATGAAGGTGCTATCGTAGATGGAATTCAACAAGCTGATGGGCGTTTTGCTGGCATCGTGATTAATGCTGCTGCCTTTACCCATTATAGTATTGCGATTCGTGATGCGTTAGCTGCCGTTTCTGTTCCCGCTATTGAAGTACATTTGTCTAATATTTATAAACGCGAGCAGTTTCGTCATCATTCGGTCATTTCAGCAGTTGTGCATGGGCAGATTAGTGGTTTTGGTGCTGATAGTTACCTTTTAGCATTAGAAGCAATTGCCGGTATTATTGGTGGTGAGAGCTAATATGGAAAGACGAATGAAAAAGCTTCGCAGATTTATGAGTGAGCAGGGTATACAAGGCATGTTGATTACTAAACCAGAAAATAGGCGCTATTTTAGTGGTTTTAGCGGTTCAACAGGTACCTTATTTATTTCTGATACGGAGAGCAAATTGCTAACTGATTTTCGATACATTGAACAAGCTACTAACGAAGCGAAACAATATGAAATTTTACGCTATACTGCTAATCCTTATGAACTTGTATCAGAGATGACCAGTAAACTTGGTTTAGAAATCATTGGATTTGAAAGCGATTTTGTCACTTATGGTACGTATACTAAACTGGTGGAGAGTATGCCTACTCTTCAACTATTACCTGTTGAAATTGATGGGTTACGTATGGTTAAAGATATGGATGAAGTGGCATTAATCAAAAAAGCGGTTGAAATAGCAGATTCTGCTTTTTTACAGATTCTATCATTTATAAAACCAGGTATCAGTGAACAAGCTGTAGCCTTGGAACTTGAGTATCAGATGAGGAAGTTAGGGGCAGAAAAGCCTGCATTTGATACCATCGTAGCTTCTGGTAAGCGAGGAGCATTACCTCATGGCAGGGCTTCACAAAAGCTAATTGAACTTGGCGATTTTGTAACTATGGATTTTGGCGCAGTCTATCAGGGATATCATTCCGATATGACCCGTACCATCTGCATAGGAACAGCCACTGAAAAGCAACGAGAAGTGTATGAAATTGTTCTTGCTGCTCAATTAGCTGGTGTAAAGGCCGTAGGGCCAGGAAAAACGGGTAAAGAAATTGATGCTGTAGCTCGAAAAATTATTACTGATGCAGGTTTTGGTGATTATTTTGGACATGGCTTAGGTCATAGTTTAGGTCTTCATATTCATGAAGATCCAAGACTCTCGCCTTCTAACACCCAAACTGTTTTAATGGAAAATATGGTGGTAACAGTTGAACCAGGTATTTATCTGCCTGAATGGGGCGGAATACGCATTGAGGATACGGTTTTAGTTAGTACGGATGGTTGTCAAATCCTAACGGCTAGCAGTAAACATTTAATAGAGATATCCTAGTATTAAAGAGAATGATGGAGGTTATATAATGATTTCATGTAATGATTTTCGTACAGGTGCAACAATTGAAATTGATAACAATGTTTGGCAAATCGTAGATTTCCAACATGTTAAGCCAGGTAAAGGTGCTGCTTTCGTTCGTACAAAAATGAAAAATGTACGCTCTGGTGCTGTTGTTGAACGTACATTCAATCCTAATGAAAAATTCCCCAAAGCACGAATTGATAATCGTCAAATGCAATATTTATATGAAAATGATGGACAATACAATTTCATGGATAATGAAAACTATGAACAGAGTGAATTGACTGCGGCACAATTGGGTGATGCAGTGAAATATCTCAAAGAAAATATGGATATTAGTATTATGTTTTTCCAAGGCAATGTAATTGGTGTTGAGTTACCAGTTGCCGTTGCTCTTGAAGTTGTTGAAACGGATCCTGGTATTCGTGGTGATACGGCTACAGGTGGGACTAAGCCAGCAAAAATGGAAACAGGCTGTGTCGTTCGTGTACCTTTATTCATCAATATCGGTGATGTTTTAAGAATTGATACTCGTACTGGTGAATATTTAGACAGAGCATAATGATTGTTCTTCATGCTGTATTCTTACATTGTAAGAATGCAGCATTTTTTTTATCCATCATTATATTGTAAAATCGTAAAAATAATAAGAATTAACTGCTGATTTATTGGGCACAATATTGCTAGTCTATTAAGAAAATTAGCGAGGGGGTTTGTGTATCTATGGGAAATATTAAAGAACGAGTAGCTTATTTGCAAGGTTTAACTCAAGGTCTTAACCTTAGCTCTCACTCTTCTGAAGGTAAATTATTAATTAATATCATTGATGTTCTTGATGATATGGCTGAAGAATTTAATAAGATTCAAATGGTACAAGATGATTTAGAAACTTTCGTAGAGAGTTTGGATGAAGATTTAAGTGATTTAGAAGAAGAAGTCTATGAAGATACTGGAGCTGAAGATAGTGTGGAGATGCAATGTCCTTCTTGTCGTGAGACGGTCAGCTTTGCTTCAGATTTGTTAGAAGAAGATGATGATGTTGAAGTATCATGTCCACATTGTGGTGAGACAGTATATGATAGTGCCTTAGAAATTGATGTTATGGATGTAGATGACCAAGCTAATCGTCACGTTGCTTCAGATATTCGATATGGTATTCATCCAGGACTATAGACAATTATAATAATAAGTCAATTCTAAAATCCCGATTATCGGGATTTTTTTTACGTTATTGGTATATATTTTTTTTTATACCATATCTATGTAAAGAAAGGATGGGGAATCAATGCTTGCGATTGAAAAAAATGAGATTGAGACTATACTACAAAATTTTATCTTCCCGATACTCCCCTATCAGTTAGCGGCGATGATTCGAGAGGTTCCAATCAGTCAATTGACAAATTTGACTGAAATCAGATTGCGTGTGAATAAGCCATTGTTGTTAGTATTAGGGAATGTAGATATTATGCTAACTTCTAAAGGTAAATTTCTGAGGACTCAAGATGGGGCGTATCGCTGTGACCGAGATGATATTCATACAACATTACAACTAATTAGTAAAAATTCTCTTTATGCTTTTGAACAAGAATTAAAAATGGGTTTTATAACAATTCATGGTGGACATCGCATTGGTTTGGCAGGACAGGCAATTGTTGATGGTGGAGAGATTAAATCATTAAAAAATATTAGTTCTCTTAATATTCGTATGGCTCGCGAAATAAAAGGCTGTGGGCGTGATGTTATACCTTATCTGATTGGTGAAGGAAAACGAGTCGTCAGCACATTATTGATTTCGGCGCCCTGTTGTGGCAAGACAACGTTGCTGCGTGATTTGATCAGGCAGATTAGTACAGGAAATACAAGCTTTCCAGGAGTTCAAGTGGGGGTCGTTGATGAACGGTCAGAGATCGGGGCTTGTAAAAATGGAATACCGACCGTTGATCTAGGCCCGCGTACCGATATACTTGATGCTTGTCCTAAGGCAAGTGGTATGTTGATGTTAATTCGTTCAATGTCACCTGCAGTGATTGCGACGGATGAGTTGGGACGTGCTGAAGATTTGTATGCAGTGCGGGAAGCCTTGCATGCTGGTGTGAGTGTTTTAGCGACTGTGCATGGACGAGATAGTGATGAGGTCATGCAACGTCCCTATGTAGGGGAGCTAATCCAAGGTAAATATTTTGAACGTTATATTATTTTGAGTGATCAACCTAAGGTAGGAACAATTGAAAAAATTATTGATAGTAAGCGTAATGAAGTTTTATGGATGCCATCATCTGTAGACATTCTGCGAGGAGTGAATCTATGAAAAGAGAGGTGCAATATGTGGCTTAAAATAGCAGGTAGTATGCTAGTGTTTTTTGTAAGTTCGTGTATCGGTTTTAAATTAGCCGCTCGTTGTAGTGGACGACCACAGCAGATTAGGCAGGTTATTAGTTGTTTGAACTCTTTAAAATCTTATATCACATATGCCAGTGCTCCACTCCACGAAGCTTTGATGCAGTGTGCTCATGGTATACATGGTCCTATTGCTGATTTTTTTCACCATGTTGGGATGAGTTTAGAAGAAAATAGCAGGTTATCACCTCAACAAGCAATTCATGCAGTGCTCAAGCAGATGAAAGGTGAGTTAATGTTTGAGTCGTCTGAATTAGAAATATTAGGAGTTTTAAGTGCTAACTTAGGAATTATGAGTCGGCAGGAACAGGGGAATTATTTATCAATGGTGATTGAACAGTTAGAAAAACTTGAGAATGAGGCAACAAGATTACGTGATCTAAATACTAAAATGTATCGTTATCTCGGAATTTGCGGAGGAGCGGCAATTGTAATTTTATTAGTGTAATTCCCTATCATTGAAGATTGCCGTTAAGAAACTTTAGTGCAATCGATAAGGAGGCGGAAAATGGGGCTAGATATATTGTTTAAGATTGCTGGTGTTGGTATCTTAGTTTCAGTTTTTCATACAGCCTTGAAACAGGCCGGTAAAGAGGATATGGCACATTTATGCACTTTGGCAGGATTTACCATTGTATTGTTGTGGGTTGTACAATTACTGGGAAGATTGTTTAATACAGTACAGGATGTTTTTAAGTTATTCTAAGGGGTGCACAGCATGGAAATGATTCAGATTGTCGGTCTAGGATTTGTCGTAACATTACTTATCTTAATTATAAAACAGCAAAGGCCTGAGATCGCTGTACAACTCAGTCTGGCATTGGCAACGATCATTTTCCTCATTGTATTGGGGAAAATTAATGTTGTTTTAAATTTATTTCGTGATATGGCAGCCAAGGCCAATATTAGTTCAATGTACTTGAATACAATTCTAAAAATTATTGGGATTGCCTATGTGACAGAATTTGGTGCCCAAGTTTGCCGAGATGCTGGGGAGGGAGCAGTTGCAGGCAAAATCGAATTTGCTGGTAAAGTATTGGTCATGGTGATGGCAATTCCGATTATTGCTTTGGTCCTTGATACAATTGTAAGATTGATTCCATAAGGTGGATTGCAAATGAAAATCGTAATGATGGTACTTTTCTTATTATTGATGAATACTTGGAGTGTTGCAGGCAATTCTTTTGATCATGCTGAAGTGGAAAATCAATTATTAGAAACTTTATCCACTGATACAATCAATCAATTTATTACTCGAGTCAATCAAGAATTAAATGGGGATATTCCATTACTCAGCAGTGCAAGTATTAAAGAAATTGGAATGCAGGGACTAACTCTAAATTGGCAAACCATATGGAAAACCGTAGTTGGAACTTTATTTAGGGAAGTTGCTGCTAATGCTCACTTGATGGGTAAATTATTATTTTTAGCGGTCTTATGTGCCATGTTGCAAAATCTGCAAAATTCATTTGAAAAATCGAGTATTTCTATGTTGGCATATAGTGTTTGTTTTATTTTTATGATGGTGATTGTATTGACTGCATTTTACAATGCAGTCGTACTGGCAACTCAGACTGTAGGATATATGGTGGGTTTTATGGAAGCTTTACTGCCATTGTTAATTTCATTATTGGCAGGTGTAGGGGCATTGACATCCGCAACTTTATTTACCCCCTTAATGTTATTTGTAATTAGTAGTGTCAGTATAATCATTAAAGATGCGGTTTTGCCATTACTCTTTTTAACAGCGATCCTTGACTGTTTGAATTTTTTATCGGATAAGTATCGTTTAAGTAATCTAGCTAGTTTATTGAAACAAGCAGGTATGATGGTTCTTGGACTGGCAATGGTGCTTTTTATTGGGATTATTACGATTCAAGGTGCGGCCGGAAGTGTAGCCGATGGGCTTACGTTGCGAACGGCTAAATTTGCCACAGCTACATTGATTCCAGTAGTTGGGAAAGTCCTTGCAGATACTGTGGAATTAGTGATGGGTGCTTCTTTATTAATTAAGAATGCAGTAGGAATTTTTGGAGTAGTTGTCATTTTTCTTCTTTGTTTATTTCCCTTACTCAAATTATTATCCCTCATTGTAGTGATAAAAATATCGGGTGCTTTGGTACAGCCTATGGGAGATGAAAAAATGGCTAAATGTCTTGAGGCCATGGGTAATAATTTATTATTGGTCTTTGGAGCTGTATTAATTGCTGCTTTGATGTTCTTTTTGACCATTACCATGATTGTTGCTGTTGGCAGTGCAGCCATGATGTTAAGGTAGGTGCTGTTATGATCGCCGCGTTTACGAGTTGGATTAAAACCATTATTTTTGTTGTTCTCTTTGCTTCCTTTCTTGAACTCTTGTTGCCAAGTAGCAGTATGCAACGTTTTATTCGGGTTATCATGGGACTCTTTATTATGCTGGCAATTTTAAATCCAGTCATTGAAGTGGCTCAAAATTATTTAATACCTACGCAAGTTCCTGTTCTCAGTACGACTTCAGCTCAATCAATGGTGATACTCGATCATGCAAGAGGGACTGCTGTAGAACGCGAGCAATTGTCAATTGAAACATATAAAAAAGAACTAGCTCAGCAAATGAAAGTCATGATTATGGCGTTAGATGGTGTGGCTGATGTAAAGGTTATAATTGATATCAAGAGTGGTCAGCGTGAGAAACTCAGTAATATGATTGATGGCATTCAAGTGTATGTAACACCAGGTATTGAGACTAGGGGTGTTCAGATCGCCAAAGTATCCATTGGGGAATCTTTGAGGCCAACAGCAGATGTAATGATAGAACTTGAGCACAAAATTAAAAAAATGATCATTGAATTATACCAATTACCTAAAGAAAAAATAGAAGTGAAAATAGTACATTCATAGAGGAGATGAGATGGTACATGAATAGTTTAGAGGCAATTGTAGCGGGGGTAAAAAGAATATGGCCGGAGCAATTGCTAAAAGACGGTGTTATTAATACCAGACTAATTTGGTTGGGTCTTTTAGGTATTCTCTTATTATTATCTGGTGGAATATTAGATAATCTATCAACAAAATCTAAAGTCGAAGTTCCGATGGAAATGGTGAAGAGCCCTTTGCCATCAAATAATACGTATGAAGAAGTATTGGAAGGAAAGTTGTCATTGATATTGGCAAAGGTAAAAGGAGCAGGGACCGTCGCTGTTCATATTACACTAGAAAATAGCAGTACGCAGGAACATGCGAAGAACATGATAAAAGAAAGTAAAGTGATTCAAGAAAAAGATACTTCAGGAGGAATTCGTACAACAACTGAAACTAAGGAAAGTGAGCAAATTCTGATGAGTAAAGAAAATGGAATTGATCGTCCAGTTCTTGTGCAAGAAATAAAACCTTTGATTAAAGGTGTATTAGTTCTTGCAGAAGGTGCATCTGATTCAATTGTAAAAGCAAATTTAACAAAAGCGGTTGAAGCTGGTCTTGGTGTTCCGCCTTATCGAATTACTGTATTAACGCAGCGAAAGTGAGGAAACAATAATGAAAATATTGATGATACGTATGATCAATAAAAATAAGATCATTTTATTTGGAATCATGATTGTAATTGCACTACTTGTAGGGATATGGGGCCACAGCTCATTCTTGCAAGCACGCGTTGATCATTCGACGGCCATGCAAGTCACGAAAAGTGTTGCTGCGGAACAAGTTATACCTGTCAGCAGTCCAGATTTTTTTACAGAGTATCGATTGGAACGTGAAAAAATTCGTAGTGAACGTTCGGACTTATTGAGAGATAGCATTAAAAATGCTAAAAATGATGAAGCAAGAATTCATGCTCAAGATATTGTATTAAAAATGATGACGGAAAAGCAAAAAGAAGCAGAAATGGAAAGTTTAATAAGAGGGAAAGGTTTTGCTGATTCTTTAGTTTTTATTCGTGAGAATTCTGTAAGTGCGATTATAAAAGCGACCTCTTTATCGCGTGAAGAGGTGGTACAAGTTGCAGATCTCATAAATCGAGTATCAGGGGTTAAATTAGAAAATATCTCAATTAGTGCTAAACCCTAGAGCCGTGACCGGGACGCGAGGACACCTAGTTTGTCTGCGCGTCCTTATTTAATATTTGGGGTAGTTTACCTTTGTTCCAATTAGTAAGGCTTTGTCGTGTTACTTGACGGACCCTTTTAATAAGATCGAACCAGTGCTTACGCTCTTATACAAAGGTAGCATTAGGGTTTTTCTTATTTGTAAATATGGAAAAGCTTTGTTATAATGAGTAGTAATATAATAGAAACGGCATAAATATATCTTTTATAAGAATGATTTTGAAGGGAGGCCTGTGAGTGGAAAAACGAGAGCGTAATGAAAAAATGGAAAATAATGATGTAGGCTCAATTCGAATTGCAGATGAAGTTGTAGGAATTATTGCTGGCATGGCAGCTACTGAAGTTTCAGGTGTAGCAGGGATGAGTGCAGGATTAGTCGGCGGTATTGCTGAAATGCTTGGTAAAAAGAATTTGGCAAAAGGTGTTAAAGTAGAAGTTGGTGAACGTGAAGCAGCGGTTGACTTATATATCATTGTTGAATATGGTGTACGTATCCCGGATATTGCCCTTCGAGTTCAAGAAAACGTAAAACGGGGTATTGAGTCTATGACAGGGCTTGATGTTGTTGAAGTCAATGTTCATGTGCAAGGCGTTGGGTTTAATCAAGATAGTAAAGAAGAAGATCTTCGTGTGCGCTAACAGTGATGATGTTTAACTTGTAATCGTATTCTAGAAAGGAGTTAGATATGGGAATTATTGATCGCATCATCTTATCAATTTACACATTATTATTGGCCTTTTTATCATTAGGCGTAATTTTGCTTTCACTACGCCTTATCTCTTTTGATTTAGTTTGGACAGGTATTTCACATATCAGCGGACATTGGGAAGCTGGTTTGGTAGGAGCAGTGTTTTTATTGATTAGTATTCGGTTATTATTAGCAGGGATGCGCTCGCGCCGGATAAAAGATACAATAGTTCACCATAATGAAATGGGAGATGTACATATTTCACTTGATGCCATAAAAAATTTAGTTGAAAAAACGGCTAGGCATACACGTGGAGTCAGAGGCGTGAAAGTCCGCGTCAATCTTGCTAATCAAGGGTTAAAAGTATCTCTTAAAGCCGTTGTCAGTCCAGAAGTTCATGTCCCAAGTGTTTCTGCAGAGCTACAAAAACGAATCCATGAGTATATTAAAAATACGGTTGGGGTTGAGTTAGTTGATGTAGAGGTTTTGGTAGAGAATATTTCAAATGACTTTAAAGCCAAACAACGTGTTGAATAAAAGGGGTGGTCATGTGAATTATGAATTGCTGCGAGAGATATGGGAACACCATAGCGGAAAAATCACAGGTATCTTTCTCGGAATGCTGATTGGCATATTCATTCTTGTCTTTGGTTTTTTCCATACAATGTTTGTCATGTTTTGTATGATATCTGGTTATATTGTTGGTAAGAAAATTGATGAAAAAGAAGATCTTATGGATATATTAGGAAAATTATTGCCGCCTGGATATTATCGTTAATCAAGTTCAATGTATAAAATATAGTAATTTTAGAAAAGAGGAAAATTATGAGTCGTAGAAAATCACGAGAAATGGCCTTGCAAACTTTATTCCAATTAGATTATAATACTGCGGATAAAAGTGAGGCATTAGAAGCAGTATTAAGTGAAAATGATAATTTGAGTAAAAATACTCGAGAATATACGGAGTATCTGGTAGCGGGGACTCAAGAAAAAATAGCAGAAATTGATGCTATTATTATGGAAATTTCTGATGAGTGGAAGATTGATCGAATGGCAGGTATCGATCGAAACATTGCTAGAATTGCTATTTATGAAATGAATTATGGTACTGAAAAATTATCACCTAATGTAGTCATTAATGAGGCCGTTGAACTCGCGAAAATTTTTGGCACTGAAGAATCAAGTCGCTTTGTGAATGGAATATTGGGTGCATTAGTTAAGAAAAATATAAAATAATTCTTTTATATATAAAAGATACTATCCAGACTTTTGTCTGGTTTTTTTTACAAAAATATAAAATTAGAGTATTTTACCAGGTGAAGGTGATTTATGAAAATAGTTAGCGTAAGTGAAATCACAAAATATATTAAGCAACTGTTTGACCGCGATTCAAAAGTGAATAATGTGTTTGTACAAGGTGAAATATCCAATTTTAAACGACATTTTTCAGGACATTGCTATTTTACGTTGAAAGATAGCCAAGCCACGATGAGGGCTGTCATGTTTAAAAGTCGTGCTCAGGGCCTGAAATTTGAACCCAAAGATGGTATGAAGGTCATTGCTGGTGGACAAATTGCAGTATTTGAACGCGATGGACAGTACCAATTATATGTTGAGCGATTGATGCCAGAGGGGATTGGTGAATTAAGTCTCGCTTTTGCTCAGTTAAAAGAAAAATTAGAAGCTGAAGGACTATTTGCTGATGTTCACAAAAAAGAATTGCCGTTGTTACCTCAAGCAATTGGAATTGTCACTTCAGGGACGGGGGCAGTGCTGCGTGATATTATCACGGTGTCCAAACGACGTCATCCTGGAGTGGTCCTGAAATTATATCCAGTATTAGTACAAGGTTCTGAGGCACCTATGCAAATTGTTCATGGGATTGAGGTCTTTAATCAATTAAGTAATGTGGATGTCATGATTGTGGGACGTGGTGGTGGCTCTTTAGAGGATTTATGGGCATTTAATGATGAAAGAGTTGTCAGGGCGATTGCGGCCTCAAAGATTCCAATTGTTTCTGCCGTTGGACACCAAACAGATTATACCTTAGCGGATTTTGTTGCAGACCGCAGAGCAGCGACCCCATCTCAGGCTGCAGAATTGGTCGTACCTGACGTTTATGAACTAAGAAAATATGTAGAGAATTTGAAAAATAATCTAGAAAATCATATTCGTAGTTTATTAAAAAATAGTCGAATGCGAGTAGAGCAAACGACGAATCGGCGTATTTTCCAATATCCCCATGAGATATTAGGGAATCGACAACAGATACTCGACAACTACGTAGAGCGCTTACATAAATCGATTCAGCAAATTGTAACGGCAAAACAACATCAATTTGAGATTACAACAGAAAAATTGGAAATGCTCAATCCGCTGGCAGTACTCAGACGAGGTTATAGTATTGTACGTGATGGAAAAGGACAGTTAGTTAAGGATGGAACAACTGTGGAACCGGGCGCACAATTAGAAATTGTCCTTAATCAAGGGATAATTAATGTGGAAGTTATCAATGTACAGGAGGGATATTATGGCGCGCGCCAAGAAAAAAGATAGTGTAGATGGATTTTGCTTTGAGCAAGGGTTAGATACATTAGAGATGATTGTTAAACAGCTAGAAAGAGGCGAGTTGTCCTTAGATGAGTCCTTAGAACATTTTGCTGAGGGTGTGCGTTTATCAAAAGCATGTTTAGAAAAATTAAATGTTGCTGAAGGGCAAATTGATAAAATTTTAGTTGAAGAAAAGGGTAAAATAATAGAAAAACCATTGCAATTACAGGAGGATGAGTCATGCTGAAACAATATTGCCAGGAGAAATGCTTAATTATCGATGAAGCATTGGCAAGGTTTATTCCAGATCACAATGTATTTCCACCTATTATTTTTGAAGCCATGCGTTATAGTTTATTTGCAGGGGGAAAAAGATTGCGTCCTATCATGCTGATGGCTGCTGCAGATGCTGTAGGTGGAGACGGTATTCAATATCTGAATGTGGCTTGTGGTCTAGAAATGATTCACACCTATTCTTTGATCCATGATGATTTGCCGGCGATGGATAATGATGATTATCGTCGTGGCAAACTGACCAGTCATAAGGTTTTTGGTGATGGAATGGCGGTACTCGCTGGTGATGCACTGCTTACAGATGCTTTTACAACCATGTTGTCACAGCCTGATATTGAGGCAGAAATTTTGCTTAAAGTCATCAAAGAGATTAGTATTGCAGCTGGTGCAAAGGGAATGATTGGCGGACAGGTGATTGATTTATCCTCTGAAGGGAAAACAATTGATCTTAAAACGGTTGAACTTATGCATCAAGGAAAAACAGGAGCTTTATTTCAAGCTGCCCTGCGGGCGGGAGCGCAATTAGCAAACGCCCAAGAGTGGCAAGTTGCGGCATTGACGGAATACGCACAACAATTTGGTTTAGCTTTTCAGATTACGGATGATATTTTGGATGTGACTGGTTCGCAGGAGAAAATAGGCAAGCCTGTGGGAAGTGACAGTCGCAACCATAAAGCAACCTATGTGACATTATATTCTCTTGATGAAGCTAGGAATATGGCAGAACAGACTGTCATGAAGGCATTGCAAGCATTAAGTAAATTTGGTACAGAAGCTGATGTACTCAGGGAAATGGTGAGGTCTTTAGTAAACCGAGATAATTGAGGTGTTTATTATGGCAGATTTAGTTGCTTTGCTGGGGCAAAATTGTATATTAGCAACGGCTTTTACGGCTTGGTTAGGTGCGCAAATTCTTAAGACGTTCACGTCCTACCTAAAGCATGGCACTTTGAATTTTGAACGATTAGTGGGAGCAGGGGGAATGCCTAGCTCTCATACTGCTCTTGTTGTTAGTTTAGCATGGGCTGTAGGGTTGCATGACGGTTTTGGTTCATCCTTGTTTGCCGTAACGATTGTATTGGCAGGGATTGTCATGTATGATGCTGCTGGTGTACGTCGGGCAGCTGGTAAACAAGCCAAGGTAATTAATAAGTTAGTGCGTCAACTGCGAGTCGAGCATACTGTACATGATATTACACTTAAAGAATTATTGGGACATTCGCCAATTGAAGTATTTGCAGGGGCTATTTGGGGAATTGCAATTGCTTATGGATTTAAAAGTTTTTTATGAGAAGTTAAGTTTTATTATATAAACACTGTTTAAAAATATTCAGATGAGTGCGGGGGTATGCAGTTGGATATTTTTAAACAGACTCCGATATGATATAATAGTTTTATGAATGATGGGTTACACCGAAAGAAGGTCATTATATTTGAATAAGATACTTGAGACCATTAATAAACCTCAAGAGTTAAAAAAACTTTCAATAGACCAGATGAAACTGCTGGCAGAAGAAATTCGCCAGCTTTTAATATGTTCGGTATCAAAAACAGGCGGTCACTTGGCACCAAATTTAGGCGTTGTCGAAATCACTCTTGCCATACATAAGATATTTAAGAGTCCAGTCGATAAAATTGTATGGGATGTTGGTCATCAAGCCTATGTCCATAAAATACTAACAGGCCGGCGGCGTGATTTTCATACTCTTCGCCAGTTTGGCGGTATCAGTGGATTTCCTAAACCATGCGAAAGTGAGCATGACTCCTTTGGTACAGGACATTCCAGTACTTCTATTTCTGCAGCACTGGGCATGGCATTAGCACGAGATATCGTTGGTGAAAAGCATAATGTACTTGCTGTGATTGGTGATGGATCACTTACGGGTGGACAGGCTTATGAAGCATTAAATCATGCTGGGCACACAGGAACCAACATGATTGTGATCCTGAATGATAATGAAATGTCAATTGCCAAAAATGTTGGTGCAATGTCTGAATACTTGTCCAAGATGCGAACAGAACCAAAATATAAAAAAGTAAAAAAAGACATTGATTTTCTTTTACGCCGTATTCCTGCGATTGGTGATCATGTTGCTCGGACTGTCGAACGCTTGAAAGATAGTTTGCGCTATCTATTTGTGCCTGGTATGTTATTTGAAGAGTTAGGTTTTAATTATATTGGGCCGATTGATGGTCACAATTTAGAAATTTTAACAGAGGTCCTTGAAAAAGCTAAAGATATGCAAGGACCCATCTTAATTCATGTTCTTACCTGTAAAGGGAAAGGCTATCAGCCTGCGGAATGTAACCCAGGTAAGTTCCATGGTGTAGGGCCTTATTGTATTGAGTCTGGTGAGGTCATTAAAAATGGCGATAAGCCAACCTATACGGGTATTTTTGGTAATACATTAGTTGAATTGGCTAAACAAGATTCTAGTATTGTTGCCATTACAGCTGCGATGCCTGAGGGAACTGGACTCAAAAAATTTGCAACGGAGTTCCCAAAACGTTTCTTTGATGTTGGTATTGCTGAACAAAATGCGGTAACTGTAGCTGCCGGTATGGCAATACAGGGAATGAAGCCAGTCGTCGCTCTCTATTCAACTTTTGGTCAGCGAGCGTATGATCAAATATTGCACGATGTTTGTTTGCAAAAACTACCAGTCGTTTTTGCTTTAGATCGAGCAGGAATTGTTGGTGAAGACGGTCCTACTCATCATGGTGTTTTTGATTATAGTTATTTGCGGCATATTCCTAATCTAGTGATGATGGCACCTAAAGATGAGAATGAACTGCGGCACATGTTATATACTGCAGTGAATTTGAATTGTCCCGTTGCTATTCGTTATCCTCGTGGTAGCGGCCTTGGAGTATCCATTGATCAACCAGTGCAAAAATTGGCAATTGGTGATGCTGAGCAATTAAAAAATGGCAGTGATATTGTATTTTTGGCGGTTGGAGTGATGGTTGAGTCTTGCCAAAAGGCAAGTGAAATACTCGCAGCCCAAGGAATACAATCAGGAGTCGTTAATGCTCGCTTTATCAAACCCTTAGATGAACAGATGATAAAGCGCTTATCTCGCGATGTAGGGATGATTGTGACTGTTGAAGATAATATTTTAGCTGGTGGATTTGGATCAGCTGTTCTCGAATATATAAATGACCAACAGTTACATTGGGTCAAAATGCTTAGACTCGGTTTCCCTGATAAATTTATTGAGCATGGAAGTCGGGAACAATTATTAGAAAAATATGGACTAACTGCAGAAGGAATTGCTGAAAGTGTTAGTTCCTTTGTGAAAAAATTTGGAGCACGATGAATAAAGTGAAAAAAGAACGATTAGATGTTTTATTAGTAGAAAAAGGTTTAGTTTCTAGCCGTGAACGTGCTAAATCTTCAATTATGGCAGGTTTAGTCTTTGTTGATGGGCAAAGAGTCGATAAAGCAGGTACAATGGTTGCTATAACAGGAAATATTGTTGTTACTGGTGACAATATTGGTTATGTTAGCCGTGGCGGTTTGAAGTTAGCCAAGGCTTTGCAAGATTTTACAATTGACATGACAGGGAAGGTTATGGCGGATATTGGTGCTTCGACAGGTGGTTTTACCGATTGTGCCTTAAAAAATGGTGCTGTGCGTGTCTATGCCATTGATGTTGGTTATGGCCAATTAGCTTGGTCACTCCGGACCGATGAACGTGTTGTAAATATGGAACGCACTAATATTCGAAATGTGACTCTCGCAGATCTAGGTCAGCCTTTGGATTTTGCTTCTATCGATGTGGCATTTATTTCTTTGACCAAGGTATTACCTGTTGTTAAAACTTTACTTGCTCCTATGGGAACCGTTGTTGCCTTAATCAAGCCTCAGTTTGAAGCTGGGCGAGGGAAAGTTGGTAAAAAAGGTGTAGTAAAAGATCCACTGGTGCATATTGAAGTGATTCAAAATATCGTTGATGTCAGCTGTGAACTTGGTTTTGTACCAATCGGTCTTACTTATTCACCTGTAAAGGGGCCAGAAGGTAATATTGAGTACTTGATTTATTTAGCTAATTACGAGACTGATTCGGTTGTTGATACTGACATTATTGAGCAAATTGTCAAAGATGCACATCATAATGCAGTATAGGTAATGGAGGATTGCATGTGTTAACAATAGGCTTATTCCCTAATATAAAGAAAGAAAGTGTAAGCAGTGTATTAGGATGGATGGTGCAATACTTTAAAGACCGTGGTGTGAGGGTATTGTTAACTGAAAATGCTGCACAAAAAATGGGTTATCCAGACTTGGCCTGTAGTAAAGAGATGATGCTTAAGGAAATTACAATGGGTATTACATTAGGCGGCGATGGGACTTTACTCAATACGGCAAGAGAAATTGCTGCTGCTGGTATCCCTATCTGTGGCATTAATATGGGGCAATTGGGTTTTCTTACTGAGGTGGAGTTACCTGACTTATCGCCAGCTCTAGATAAACTGATTTGCGGAGAGTATGAGATAGAAGAACGAGTCATGCTTGATGCGATGATTCTGCGTAAGGATACCACAATTCATGTCTCAACGGCTCTCAATGACGTAGTGATTAGTAAAAGTGGCGTTTCCCGTATGATTAAGTTAAAACTCTATGTTGATGATGAACTAACCGCTAACTATGCCGCTGATGGTTTGATTCTTGCTACCGCTACGGGTTCGACTGGATATTCCTTATCGGCTGGTGGACCCATTATTAATCCTAAATTGGAAGTATTTGTGTTAACGCCTATTTGTCCTCATACGTTACATGCTAAATCTTTAGTTGTATCAGAAAAAGAAGAAATAAAAGTACGTATGGTATCCAATCAGGATGATGCTGTGCTTACAATTGATGGTCAGGCTGTTTATCATTTGTTACCTGATGATATTGTTTTAGTGAAAAGTGCACCATTTCGAGCTCAATTTATTAAATGTAATGGTAGAAGTTACTATGAAACCTTGCGTAGCAAATTATGGCGAGGCGAAGTTGATACGAATTTTTAATGCAGTAAAAGCGAGGAGTGAATTGCGTGAAGGCATTACGCCACGCTACAATAAGAGAAATTGTTGAGAATAATGTAATTGAAACTCAAGAGGATTTAGCGGAAGCATTAAGTCAAAGAGAAATTAAAGTGACACAGGCCACTGTGTCTCGGGATATAAAAGAATTAATGCTCATCAAAGTGCCAGCTGATGAAGGGCGTTATCGCTATGCTTTTCCAGTAGAGAACAATATCGCTTTTTTACAACCACGTATGGAAAGGATTTTTCAAGATTCCGTTGTTGGCATGGATTATAGTGGTAATATTATTGTAATCAAAACATTACCAGGTACAGCCCAAGCTGTCGCAGCGGCAATTGATAATACGAAATGGCCAGATATTATCGGTACTGTAGCTGGTGATGATAATATATTGGTTGTAGTAAAACCCATTGATGCAGTGTCTAAAGTTTTGGTAAAATTATTGGCATTGTCACATTAGAGGTTAGGAGTGTAGGAATGTGTTAAAGTCATTGACTGTTACTAATTTTGCATTAATTGAACAGGCTATGGTGGAATTTGATGAAGGCCTAAACATACTAACTGGAGAAACAGGGGCTGGTAAGTCAATCTTAATTGATGCACTCAGTGTTATTTTAGGTAACCGGGCTTCTGTTGATTCAATTCGTACTGGTTGTGACTTTTTTCGTGTTGAGGCAGTCTTTGATATTTCTCAGTTGCTTCCTGTTCAAAAAATAATTGAAGATCAAGGAATTATGATTGATCATGACGCAATGGTTATTATTAGTCGACGTTTTTCGCGCCAAGGTAAAAACACCATTTTAATGAATGGTTGTCATATTACCGTGAGTACTCTAAGGCAATTTGGTGAGAAACTTGTTGACATGCATGGTCAGCATGAGAACCAAGCGTTGCTTCGTCCTGAAGCTTATTTGACCATACTTGATGCGTTAGATAGTAAAACGCGAGTAACCTTAGATCAGTATCGCAAAATTTATAACAATTGGATAGATTTAACAAAAGAACTATCTGAACTTGAGCGTAGTTCCCGTGAACGGGCACAACGAATTGATATGCTTACATGGCAAACTAAGGAAATTTCTGGGGTGGCATTACGACGTAATGAAGAAGAAGAATTAGAACAGCAAATATTAGTATTGGCTAATTCTGAAAAGATTGCTAATGCCGTTAATAAGGCTTATATTTTATTAGATCAAGGTAGTGGTGGGCTCAGTGGTGTTTTACCAGCGTTAGCTGATGTAAAGCGTGAACTGGAAATTGCTGCTCGTTATGATCAGCGGCTAGAAAAGCAATTAATAGGCGTTAATGATGCTTTATACCAATTGGAAGAAAGTTGTATGGATTTACGTATATATGGTGATGACATTGAGTTTGATCCCAAGCAACTAGCTATATTGCAAGAGCGTATGGATATTATTTATAAGCTGAAGAAGAAATATGGTGCGACAATTGATGATATATTAGAATACTATGATCAGGCTGTCCTTGAACTAGCCGATATCAATAATTATGATCAAAATTTTGCTAAGTTAAGTAAAAAGCAAAGTAAGTTAGAAGAAGAGTTAACCGAAATTGCTAATGAACTTGACTTTTTGCGACGGAAAGCTTCTCAGGAACTGGCCAAGCAAGTTTGTGGGCACCTGGCTGATTTGGGGATGCCTAATGCCATATTTATGATTGAAGTACAAAAAATAGCCCAGTTTACTCCTAATGGTCGCAATGAAGTTCTTTTTTTATTTTCTGCAAATCCTGGCGAAGAAGCTAAATTATTGCATAAAATAGCTTCAGGTGGTGAGCTTTCACGAATTGCCTTAGCCATAAAAACCGTTTGTGCTGCTCGGGATGCTGTTGGTATTATGGTGTTTGATGAAATTGATGCTGGTATTGGTGGTCAAGCTGGGCATATGGTTGCAGAGAAAGTGGCTAGAGTCGCTTCTACTCGGCAAGTATTATGTATTACTCATTTACCGCAAATTGCTTGTATGGCTGATCGGCATATTTACATCCGCAAGCAGGTTGATAGTGCGCGTACAAATACTGTATTGAATGTTTTATCAAAAAAAGAACAATTAATTGAATTGACGCGAATGATTTCTGGCAATGATATTACTCAAATTGCAGTAGATAATGCAACGCAGATGTTTGAAGCAGCACATGCAAAAAAAGAAAAATGGAAAAATAAGACGCAGGCTTAAGCCTGCGTCTTATTTTTTTAAAGTTGCGATTACCAATTAATATACCTTAAACACGCAGAATATTCACTTGAATAATCGGGAATCTTTAAATTAGAGAATTAAATAGTGAAGGCTTCTTTTTTAAGGACATAATATGTTAAGGGGTGATGGTAACAGCATGGTAAAAATGAAGTATCGTTCCATACTCGGAGTGTGTATTGCTGCATTAATTATCACATTCTGTTTTTCACCACAATTTCGTACGATTTATGGCCTCCCTCCTCATATGCGTATTATAGAAGGAGAAATTGCTTCATTTGATGTGAATTTTCCCTTAACTCTAACCATTAAGTCAGATCTTGAGCAGAGCATACGAACTCAATCGCCAATCACAATGAGTGGATTATCACGTCCAGTATTTTTGGAAACAGTGAAGCTTGGAAACGCTACAATGGAATTCAAATTATTAAACTTTATACCGATACGAACAGTGCAAGTTGATGTATTACCTGCTATAAAATTACTTCCTGGCGGTAATTCAATTGGTGTAGTACTCCATTCTCGTGGTGTGATTGTTGTTGGTAATTCACCGATTACGATTGAGAATGAACAGCAGGTAAATCCAGCTAAAGATGCAGGGATTCATGTTGGTGACGTGATTCTAAGTATTAATGGTGTTCAGGTACAAAATGATAGCCAAGTAGCGGAAGTTATTGATAATAGTGGAAGAGATGATGAAATATTGGATATCGTTCTCAAACGTGGGGAAGAAGAAATGAATATTAAACTAAAGCCAGTATTGTGCAGCGAAACGAAACGTTATCGGATTGGATTATTTGTTCGCGATAGTGCTGCTGGTGTAGGGACATTAACCTTTCATGATCCAGAATCACATGCCTATGGCGCTTTAGGACATATTATTACTGATAGTGATACGAATCAGCCAATTGATTGTGAACAAGGAAAAATTGTAGGAGCTAAAGTATCAGGAATACAACATGGTATGCGAGGACAGCCTGGTGAAAAAATTGGTGTGTTTATTGAAGGTGATCAATTGTTGGGAAATATAGAGAAAAATACTAAATTTGGCATTTATGGGAAGTTAACTACAGAGATTCCTAATGATTTATATTCTGAGCCCATACCTGTGGCTTCTATGAATCAAATTCAAACTGGATCTGCTGAAATACTCACAGTCGTCAATGGACAAACGATTGAACGATTTAGCATTGAAATTCAAAAGGTTAATTTACAAGAATCTCCAGAGGGAAAAGGAATTGTGATCAAAGTCACTGATCCAATTTTATTAGAAAAAACGGGTGGCATTGTACAAGGAATGAGTGGAAGTCCAATTATTCAAAATGGTAAGTTAGTCGGTGCTGTTACACATGTATTTGTTCATGATCCGACAAGAGGATATGGATGTTTTATCGATTGGATGCTTATGGAAATTGGAGTTATTCCTAAGAATGAAAATAAAATAGTCAAAAAAATGTTTAATTTATCCAATCGTTTCACTTTTATAAAAGGTGCATAATTAAGTTTAAAGAAAAAATAAACAAAATATGGTTTTTATTTCCAAAATAAAGAGGTAATTCAATAGGTTTGTCGAATGAGTAATATATATAATCTTTATGTATAACTTTTGTATAAAACTGCAGGGAGAGGATTTTACGTGATTAGAGAAACAATTAAAGTTGCCATTGCGGATGACAATCGGGAATTTGTCGGTATTATCCAGGAGTATCTTAGTCAACAAAATGATTTTGAGTTAGTTGGTGTAGCTTACAATGGGGAGCAGATATTAACTATTATTGAAGAAAAAACTCCAGATGTAGTTATTTTGGATATTATTATGCCCCATCTTGATGGGATTGGTGTTTTAGAAAGCTTGCAAAGTTTGCGCGGTAAACGTCCAAAGATTATTATGCTAACAGCATTTGGTCAGGAAAGTATTACGCAACGCGTAGTTGAATTAGGTGCTGACTATTATATATTAAAGCCATTTAATATGGATGTTTTGGCAAGCCGCATTCGACAATTAGCTACCACAATTACAATGCAACGTCCGTTAGTTGCACAAGCGATTAAAGCTCAGCCTGTTGATGTTGAAGTGACTAATATTATACGTGAAATCGGTATTCCAGCTCATATAAAAGGTTATCAATATTTACGTGATGCAATTATGATGATCATTTCTGAAATGGAATTACTAGGTGCTGTCACTAAAGTTTTGTATCCCCGCATTGCTGAAAAATATTCTACAACACCTAGCCGTGTAGAAAGAGCTATTCGACATGCAATTGAAGTTGCTTGGAGTAGAGGCAATTTGGATATGATCAATCGACTATTTGGCTATACGATTAAACTCGAAAAAGGAAAACCGACAAATTCTGAATTTATGGCAATGGTTGCTGATAAATTAAGATTAGAAATGCGTGCATAAAGAGTAATGCATTAAACTGGTGATTTTGTATTCTGAACTATTTGAATTTGATACATAATTAGCTCCTTAGAACTAGAGTAATCTAGCTTAATGGAGCTTTTTTGGATTTAATACTTGAATCACTGTTGTATAATGGTTGGAAAGATTTTTGAGAAAATGGTACAGTTCTTTTTTTGTACCGCAAAAATAAAAACCTTTTGGCGTAATGAATTGCATATATAACCTCCTTTTTAGAGGAAATATATGTATATAGTAATTTAAATATGTCCTTAAATTGGAGGTAATAAAATGAATCATTTAATAGAAAAAAAATTAGCATCAGAAAAAGTTTTTGAAGGTAACTTACTGACCGTATATTGTGATAAAATCCAATTACCAAATGGCAAGGAAGCAAGTCGAGAGTTTATTCGGCATCCAGGAGCTATTGCTGTTGTGCCGATTACAAATGATGGAAAAATTGTTTTAGTTCGGCAATACCGCTATCCTACTGGTAAAATTATGTTAGAAATTCCAGCAGGAAAACTTGATAAAGGCGAACTACCTGACGATTGTGTATTACGTGAGTTAGAAGAAGAGACAGGTTATGTAGCTCAGCGTATTCGAAAATTAAGTTCGATTTATACCACGCCAGGTTTTACTGATGAAGTGATACATCTTTATCTCGCTGATCAGCTGACTTTGGCAAAGCAGTGTCCTGATGAGGATGAATTTTTGGATGTGGAAGTATATACAAAAGAAGAAATCAAAGATATGATTGCGAAAGGTATCATTAATGATGGAAAAAGTATGCTTGCTTTATTGTTAGCGGGGATATAAGGATATTGAAGCTTTTTTCTAAATAAAAATAGTTTTAAAGCCGACCGTTTTTGCATACACTGTAACAGGATTGGCAGGGAGGTCGGCTATATGCTGGGTTATTTTCGTCAAAATATAGGAAAGTACTTAAAGGGAAGTATTGTTGCATATTTTTTTATGATTCTTGTTTTTGTGATTGGTGTTGTTGTGGGCGCATTAGCAGTTAAGGCATTGCCTGATGAACAGAAAGCCGAACTCATTCATTATTTACATATCTTTTTTACAGGGTTGACACAAGGGACAGAAAATGTGGCTGATAGTGGGAATGTGATCAGTTTAGCTATAGTTAATAATGCTAAAACCATTCTTTTAATGTGGGTATTAGGGTTTACAATTGTCGGTATCCCTTTTGTATTATTTATTTTATTTACACGAGGGTTTATTATTGGCTTTACAGTCGGTTTTCTAGTAAATGAGTATATAATGAGAGGATTATTGTTTGCCTTAGCGTCGGTTCTGCCACATAATTTTTTTGCAGTGCCAGCAGTTTTAGTAATGGGTGTCTCGGCAACTCGATTTTCATTAATGTTAGTGCGTCGTAAAACATATAATAAAATTAATTTATGGTATGAAGCTGCATGCTATTCTCTACTTTGCTTAGTTATGCTAATTATTATGCTAGTAGCAGCTTTGATTGAAGTTTATATTTCTCCAGTATTTATGAAATTAGTAGCAACCTTATTAATTCAAGAATAATAGAATTTAATGTTGGCCGAGCAGGTAGTAAGTGCCTGCTTTTTTTGTTGCTAAAAATAGTGAGTCTTATTTTTCACATTCAATAGTGACACAAAACAGTAAGCAAAGTCTGTAATAGGCATAAAAAAAAATAACCGACATAATATGATATTAGGTTAAGTCAGTTAGAAAGTGGGGTGGGTAAATGGTAGTCGCTTTCTCAGGGAGTGGTATACTTAAAAAAGTTAAGTTATCGTTTAAAATAATTATTTTAGCGACAATTGTTTTTTATATTTTACCCAAATTGTTGAGTTTGCTATGGTATATACATTATCCTGAACAAAAAATGCGCGAAGACCATTTGTTAGAAAAACCACTGAGAGTGATCTCTGTTTTACTCAATGTGGGTTAATAGAAGTTTACAAAAAAAAGATACATTTTGATAATAACAGACAGGAACTTTGAATATTATGTGGAATTAAATAGAAAAAAGCTTCCGTTACTTTATGGTTGGTAAATCGGGGGAAAAGGTGATGAAAATGGAAAGTTATGTTAATCAGTTTATTAACTATCTTGAAGTTGAACGCGGTTTGGCGCAAAATACTCTAGAGTCATATGGGCGTGACTTACACCAGTTTGAGATTTATTTGCAAAATGGTAATATGGAGATTTTGAAAGATTCTAATCGAGGGATGATCATGAGTTATTTAAGCAGCCTTCAACTCAAAGGGCGAGCTGTTTCGACGATTTCACGCAATCTTGCGGCCATTAAATCTTTTTATCAGTATTTGGTTCGTGAACGTTATTTGGAAAGTGATCCAGCTGCCAGCCTTGAGTCGCCAAAGCTTGAAAAGAAGCTACCTAAAGTACTGAGTATTTCTGAGGTTGAAGAACTTTTAAAACAACCGAGTGGTTTATTGCCTACTGGACAAAGAGACAAAGCAATGCTTGAACTTTTATATGCAACGGGCATTCGAGTTTCTGAATTAATTTCTCTCAATATTTCTGATGTGAATGTAGAAATGGGATACATAAAATGCTATGGTAAAGGTGCGAAGGAACGTATTGTTCCCCTAGGATCAATTGCCGTAAAATGTGTGCAGGAGTATCTAAATAAAGGCCGCTCTAAACTTATACGTACTTATGAAGAAGCAGCTTTATTTGTAAACCATCATGGCAATAGGCTAACGCGCCAAGGTTTTTGGAAAATCATCAAAAAATATGCACACGAGGCAGATATAAATAAAGAGATTACCCCTCATACCTTACGACATTCATTTGCCACGCATTTATTAGAAAATGGTGCTGATTTGCGCTCTGTACAAGAAATGCTTGGGCATGCTGATATTTCCACCACGCAAATTTACACACAAGTGACAAACAATCGATTGAAAGCAGTGTATGATAAAGCACATCCGCGTGCATAATATTGCAATACGCAGAATTTTTAATGCAAAGACGTTTAGACAGAAAGATCATAGTAAATATTGCCCACTCCCAGAAAGGACTATTTCGGATAACAGTCGAGAAAGGGGATTAGGGTTGATTGAAAAAAAAGATAATATAAAAAAATCAATTATCAAATGGATCATTTTAACAATGGCGGAATGATCAAAAGGGAAGGCTGCAAGGATAGTCACTAAGAAAAAATGGATATCTAATAGTTAGAAAGTTGCATTTAACCCTGATGGTTTTCCGCCAGAAGTGATTGGAAGTTTTATTTTGGTAAATTGGGATTTTGATGACTAGATGCTGAAAATGGGAAAAATTTGAGGTGATGATAGATGAGAATATTAGATATTATCACAAAAAAACGTGATGGTTTTGCTTTAAGTGAATTAGAAATTAATTTTTTGATTCATGCTTATACTCATGATGAAATACCAGATTATCAAATGACAGCTTGGCTTATGGCTGTTTTTTTGCGAAGCATGACAATTGAAGAAACGGCAGCATTGACGATGGCTATGGCCTTATCAGGCAATATGGTCGATCTAAGTGCTGTGCCAGGAATTAAAGTGGACAAGCATAGTACAGGAGGAGTTGCTGATACAACGACATTGATTTTAGCACCAATGGTAGCAGCTGCTGGTGTGCCAGTCGCTAAAATGTCTGGACGGGGGCTTGGCTTTACTGGTGGTACCATTGATAAATTGGAATCAATTCCTGGATTTAAAACCACTCTATCTCAGCCTGAATTTATTCATATACTAAAAAAACATAATCTTTCAGTGATTGGCCAGAGTGCAGACATTGCACCAGCAGATGGTAAAATGTATGCATTACGTGATGTTACTGCTACAGTTGAAAGCATTCCTTTGATTGCCTCATCAATTATGAGTAAAAAAATTGCTGCTGGTGCAGATAAAATTTTATTGGATGTAAAAGTTGGTCATGGAGCTTTCATGAAAAAAATGGAGGATGCCATAAAATTAGCAGAAACCATGGTACATATTGGTCAATTAGTCGGTCGGGAAACTAGGGCGGTACTCAGTAGTATGGATGAACCTTTAGGAAGAGCTGTTGGTAATAGTCTAGAGGTTGAGGAAGCAATTGATGTATTAGATGGTCGTGGTGAGCCGGCCTTACGCCACGTATGTTTGATTTTAGGAGCTAATATGCTTAATATGGCGGGAGTTGCTCCTGACGTAACTGCGGGTTATGAGATGTTAAGCAATTTAATTGATAATAAAGTAGCATTACATAAATTTGCAGAATTCATCACTGCTCAAGGTGGAACTGGGGATATTATCAATCATCGAGATCTGCTGCCACAAAGTAAATTGAAAATCCCAGTAATGAGCATAGCCCAAGGTTTTGTACAAAAAAT
Organism: Pelosinus sp. sgz500959; assembly: GCF_042610375.1. Lineage (NCBI taxonomy): Bacteria > Bacillati > Bacillota > Negativicutes > Selenomonadales > Sporomusaceae > Pelosinus > Pelosinus sp. sgz500959. The sequence continues at coordinate 164,014 of NZ_JBGJZL010000008.1, read as the reverse complement.
TGATGCTGGTCAAATTGGTTATGCTGCCATGCGATTAGGTGCTGGGCGAGAATACAAAACTCAAACAATTGATTTATCAGTTGGTTTAATCTTACAATGTCGTATTGGTGATTTTATTGAGAAAAATCAACCGATAGCAATGATCTATGTAAATGATAAAACTCATCTTGCACAAGTGACCACTTTGATTTTGAATGCCATTACAATTGGCAGTGAGAATGTCGCAAAAACTAAATTAATTTTAGGTACTGTTGATAAAAGTGGTTTTAAAGCCATGTAATTCAATTCTTACTAAAAAGTTCTTAAGGCTAGTTTAACTAGTCTTTTTTTTATTGATAATTTCCAGTGTAATGTTTTTTATATAGGAGAAACTAAAAAAAATAATGAAAGGAGTGTTGTAGCTATGTATCGATTTTGCAAGTTGAAGACAATGATTTTTTGGGTTTGTCTGTTGATTTTGGCAACCACTTACAATGATGTTACAGCAGCTGATGCAAAGAAACAGGTTTCAGTCGAATTGGAAACAACAGCTCAATCTGCAATATTGATGGATGGAAATGGAACTGTACTTTATGAAAAAAATTCACACAAAAGGTTACCGCCAGCAAGTGTTACAAAATCAATGACGTTGTTGTTAGCAGTAGAAGCTGTAGAACAAGGAAGAGTTAAGTTGACGGATGCTGTATCTGTGAGTGAAAATTCCTGGCGACAAGGAGGTTCACAAATTTGGTTGGAGCCTGGTGAGCAAATGAATTTACATGATATGTTAATTGCAGTGGCTGTAGTGAGTGCCAATGATGCTGCAGTCGCTGTTATGGAACATATTTATGGTAGTGAACAAGCAGCCGTCGAAGCGATGAATCAACGCGCACAGAGTCTAGGGCTTGCAGATACTCATTTTGCAAATGTAAATGGCTTACCAGTTCCTGAACATTACATGAGTGCATATGATACAGCTCTCATTGCCAAGGAGGCTGTTAAACATCCTTTCTATATGGAATTGTGTGGAATTAAAGAATATTGGTTGCGTGGTGGTAAAAATTGGTTAGTAAATACCAATAAGTTATTGTGGTGGTATAAAGGGGCCGATGGTTTGAAAACTGGTTGGACACAAGAAGCTCAATATTGTTTTGCAGGTACAGCCAAACGTGATGGTTTACGACTAATTTCTGTCGTTTTTGCTACTCCTGAACCCCGATCTCATTTGAGAGAAAGCATAAAATTATTTGACTGGGGATTTGCTAATTTCAATGCCCAATCAATTGTTCTAGCTGGTGAAGTTGTAGAACGCGTGAGTGTGAATAAAGGAATGGAAAAAGAAGTCCAATTAGTTGCTGCACAAGATTTAAATTTAATATTGAGTAAAGGTCAAAGTAAAAATTTACAAAAAAAGATTGTTGTAGATCCCCAAATCAATGCACCCATTCAACAAGGTGAAAAATATGGTGAGTTATTAATTCTGCGTGATGGTAAAGAAATTGGTAAAGTTGATTTACTTGCAGAAAAGAATATAGAAAAAGCAAGTTTATTAAGAAGCTTGCAAAATATGGTTAGCAATTTATTTGCTCTATCAAAATAAAAATCTCCATAAAATTTAAAGCGGAAAAAATTCCGCTTTTTTTATATATAAAATTAAAAAATAGCAGGAAAAAATTACCTTTAATAGAATATTGCTAATAGAATACAAAAAAGGGAGGAAATAGATATTGGAGATGACAACTTTTTTAAAAAGAGGTGTTTTAATCGTAAGAGTTGACGGAGAACTGGATATGCATGTGGCAGATGAATTTCGACAGCGAGTCGATCATGCTCTAAGTACAAGTGGTGTAAAAAATATTTTATTTAATTTTGGCACGGTTCATTTTATTGATAGTTCAGGAATTGGTGTTATTTTGGGGCGTTATAAAAAAATTTGTATATTAGGTGGTAAAGTACTTGTTACGAATGTTCAGCCCCAAGTTTTAAAAATATTTGAATTATCAGGATTGTTAAAAATAATTACATTGCACCATTCCGAAGCGGAAGCTTTAGAGTGTTTATAAGGAGGACATCATGGCAATCAAAAATCAAGTTACAATCTACTTCAAAAGTCTTAGCGAAAATGTTGCTATTGCCAGGGTGACGGCTGCTGCTTTTGCAGCACAAATTGATTTTACATTAAATGAAATTGAAGAAATAAAAGTCGCCATATCTGAAGCTATATCTAATGTTGTTATACATGGCTATACAGATGGAAATGGAAAGATTGAATTAACGATGAATTTATATGAAGATAAATTAGAATATATTGTAAGCGATTCTGGTAAAGGAATCGCTGATATTACATTAGCGAGACAACCTTCTTTTTCCAGTGATCCAGAACGTATGGGACTAGGATTCGTCTTTATGGAATCTTTTATGGATGAACTCGATGTCAAATCTACAATTGACCAAGGGACAACAGTGCGCATGGCTAAGAAAATTCTAGTAAGCACAGCGCATTAGGTGGGATGGTTATGCTTGGAAATGAAGAGATAAAAGAATTGATCTGTGCGGCACAGGCCGGTGACCAAGGTGCTAAAGAAAAGATTTTAGAGCATAATATTAATCTTGTAAGGAGTATAGTCCATCGCTTTACAAATCGAGGTTATGAATGGGATGATTTGTTTCAAATTGGTTGTATTGGCTTAATTAAATCAATTGAGCGTTTTGATATGAAATTTGATGTTCAATTTTCTACTTATGCTGTGCCGATGATTATTGGTGAAATACGACGTTTTATGAGAGATGATAATCCAGTTAAAGTAAGTCGACCTGTGAAAGAATTAGCATACAAGGTACATCGTACTCAAGAAAAGTTGCAAGGATTGTTAGGAAGAGAACCAACAATAAAAGAAGTCGCTGCGGATTTAATTTTAGCCCCTCAGGAAGTTGTGGCGGCTCTTGAAGCCATTCAATCGCCATCTTCATTATATGCAAATGCTTTTCAACATGATGGTGATTCCGTACTTTTACTTGATCAGATCAAATATTGTGATGGACAAGATTCTGCTTATTTTGAAAAGCTTGCATTAAAAGAAATATTATCTCGCTTACCTCCAAAAGAACGAACTGTGATCCAGTTGCGTTTTTTTGAAGATAAGACGCAAGCGGAAATCGGAATCCTGATTGGTTTATCCCAAGTACAAGTCTCTAGAATTGAAAAAAGCGCTCTAAAAGCGATTAGAGAATTTATGCAGACCTCATAATGGAGGTCTTATTTTTTTTGTTGAAAAGGACATAATAAATACAAGAGGTGAAAAAAATGCTTTGTAAAAAAAAATATATTATGATGATTGGATTTTTAGCGATTAGTGGAAGCGTTTTGACATGGATATTACTTTATGGAGATTTTTCTCATAACTTACCAATTCGGGCCAAACAAGTATTTTATATGAATGAGAATCAGTATATTTGATAAAAATTTGGTATAACACTTTTAATTATGTACAAACTAGGAGTGGGGCAATATCACTTAATGAAGGAGGTATGAGGTATGGTTGTAAAAGTTATTGAGTTAGTGGGTACTTCGAGCCATAATTGGACAGATGCTGTTGATAATGCAGTCATGGAAGCGTCAAGAACAATTGATGAAATAATGGGTGTTGAAGTCACTAATTTTACTGCTAACATTGACAATGGACATATCGCTGAATACAAAGCTGATGTAAAAGTGGCCTTTAAAGTAAAACATTAAGATATGTACTGAACAAAAGAGAAAGTGTCTCCCAGAGGCACTTTTTCTTTTATCTAGTGCATATTTAAAATGACTGTGGTCAAAATAATAAGAGTGATATATAAGCTGAATTAAATCACATAAATAAAAGATGAACAATATAGATACAATTTATTTAATCAATTTGATATTGTTTTATTTCATTCATTGATGTGATGATGCTCAAAAAAGGATGGTATTATGCCAGATAAAATAAAGGAAAATACTCAGCAGCTAAAAGAGCAGCAGTATCAGAATAAAGTGGATCAGATCACCCCCAAACCACCACTCTTTAAAAATATATGTTGGGCTTTTATTGTCGGTGGTTTGATTTGCATAATTGGACAAGGGATTATAGATTATTTTCTTGCTCTTGGTTTAGATGCTAAAGGTGCTTCTGCTAATGCAACAGTAGTGTTAGTTTTCTTAGGGGCATTTTTTACAGGTATAGGTGTTTACGATGAATTAGGAAAAAGAGCAGGAGCTGGTTCGGTTATTCCGATTACTGGATTTGCTAACTCTATTGTTGCACCAGCCATGGAATTTAAAAGGGAAGGGTATGTATTTGGGATTGGTGCAAAAATGTTTGTGATTGCTGGTCCAGTACTGGTATATGGCATGGTAACGTCATTTATTGTCGGATTTATATATTGGCTAAGGCAGTAGGAGGCAATAATGTGAAAAAAAAACGTGGTCAGCAAAGTATTATATTTGGCAATCCACCTATTATAACGAGTACTGCCAATATTGTGGGACCAATGGAAGGTGAAGGATTATTAAGACAATATTTTGATTTTATCATGGCGGATAATCTAAATGGCTTGGAAAGTTGGGAACGATGTGAATCCTATATGATGGAATGGGCTATTAAAGCAGCTATCAAGAAAGAAAACAGTAGCATGGATAAGATTGATTGCATTTTGGCAGGTGATTTACTTAATCAATTAATGAGTACTCATTTTGCTATGAAAAATTTAAATCGACCTTTTTTAGGTTTATATGGAGCTTGCTCTACGATGGTCGAAAGTTTACTGCTAGGTGCAATGTTAATTGATGGCAGTTTTGCTAATAAAGTCGGAGCAGCGGCATCGAGTCATCATGATGCTGCTGAGCGCCAATATCGATTCCCGAGCGAGCTTGGTGTTCAGCGACCACCTAGCTCTCAATGGACTGTAACTGGTTCAGGAGCTGCAGTCTTATCGTCATTAGGTATAGGTCCTCATATCACAGGAGCAACGATCGGTAAAATCGTTGATTATGGTATAAAAGATCCTAATGCTATGGGGTCTGCCATGGCACCGGCTGCATCTGATACTTTGTGGCAACATTTGCAGGATACAGAACGCACACCAAATTATTATGACATGATTTACACTGGTGATTTAGGAAGTGTTGGGAAGGAATTAGTGATACAGTTAATGCAAGAAAAGGGAGTCGATCTTTCGAACAATTATGAAGATTGTGGTTGTATGATTTATCATGAAAAGCAGGATACTCATGCAGGTGCTAGTGGATGTGCAAGTTCTGCTGTTGTATTTTGTGGTTATATATATAACATGCTCATGACTGGTAAACTGAAAAAAATTCTTTTACTTGGTACAGGTAGTTTACATAGTACAACTTCTTACCAGCAAAAAGAATCGATTCCTTGTATTGCCCATGCAGTTGCAGTGGAAATGTAGTGAGAAAAGCTGACAAGAGGGGAGGGATTCTGGTGCAATTTTATATGACCGTATTTTTGGTTGGTGGATTAATTTGCGTATTGGGACAATTATTAATGGATTTAACACCGCTAACACCTGCTCATGTGTTAGTACTCTTTGTGGTATTAGGCAGTCTCTTAAGTGGACTGGGATTATATCAGCCGTTAGTCGATATTGCTGGAGCGGGTGCGACAGTTCCACTCTTGGGGTTTGGTCATTCGTTGGTTGTAGGAACCATTGAGGATATAAATTTATTTGGATTTATTGGAATCTTTAGTGGTGGTCTCAGAGCAACAGCGAGTGGGATGATGGCCGCTGTAGTCTTTGGCTTTTTTATATCAATATTATTTGATCCTAAAGGAAAAGGCGGATAATGTTAACAATAGACCTGATTGGTTTATTGATAACAATTTTTATGATCGGCCTACGGTATCCTCATTATGTTTTATTAGCAACTTGCATTCATGAATTGGGTCGAATTTTTGCAACTATCGCTATACATGGGCAATTGGATTCTATTGTAACAGCGGGTGTCTTTGGAACGATGGTTATTAATCATTATGATTCAAGTTTGGTTGGAACATTACTATTGTTTAGTGGGTCACTAGCTAATTATATTGTCAGCTCCATAACAGGTGGTATTGTCTTTGACTCAACGAAATGTTTATTAAATCCTTTAGCTAATCTCAAACAGCCTTTTTCAGTGATTAATTTTAGATTATGTATTCTATCATTTTTAGTACAGACATGGAAAATTTTTACATGAGGTGTGAGCGATGCCACGAAAGAATTCCCGTAGATTTACCAATCATGTTCGAGAACAAGATGAACAGGAATTTGGTGATCATCAGCAAAAGCAACAGTCACCAAGCGGTTATGAGAATAAATCAAGTGATTCAGATAGCTTAATTGCTGACATGGCTCAAGGGTTTATGCAAGCACAGGCGAAGATGACCGATCATAGTGGGAATCTTAATAATTTAGAAATTACTTTATTGTTACAAAAAGTTAATGAACAATTGGAAGAAATAAAAAAAACAGCTCAACATTCTAAGTCACAAGATTCTCAGCAACAAAGTGTAGCACAAAAAGGATCGCAAGATAATCAGAAACAATCAGAAAATGAGAAACCATCAAGTGATTTGCAAACTTTATTGAATTCAGTCTTGCAAGGGAAGGCCAATAATTCAAACAACGAAAAAGAATCTTCTAAGTCACAGAAACAGGATAACAATCAATCAAATGAGGGGACGAGTCAACAGAATGTAATGAATGTACAAACTGTGAGTCAAGTACTGGCCCAAGCGCAATATGAATTGGCAAATGAATTAGAAAATAGCCTAAAAAAATTGAAACAAGTGATTAGTGAAAGTGAAAAATTGGCTAGTAATATTAGCAATTTATTAGGTGAAGAATCTAAAAAAAAATAATGGGGTGATGATCGGTGAGTAAAAAGATAAAGGTTATAATGATTACTGATGGTGATCATGTAGCACAAGCAGTAGTTGAAGATATTGCCGTATCTTTAGGATTGCGATGTATATCGGCATCGGGTGGTAACCCCACTCCTATAAGTGGACAAGAAATTGTGGGGTTACTAAAGACCGTTCATCATGATCCTGTATTAGTTATGTTCGATGATCGAGGCGATCGTTATAAGGGTGATGGTGAACGGGCACTGGAATATGTAGCATCTCATCCTGATATTGAAGTATTGGGGGTAGTCGCTGTTGCATCCAATACTCCAAGTACCCTTGGTATTGCGACAGATGAGTGTATAACATGTCGAGGAGATATTGTTAATCGTTCGGTTGATAAAAATGGTGATATGAAAGGGAAAAATCATGATAAACCAATTATTACTGGCGATACTGTAGATGTACTTAATGATTTGGAAGTCCCTTTCATTGTTGGGGTAGGTGATGTTGGGAAAATGCATAGTGCTGATGATGTTAGGCGCGGTGCACCCATCACACGTAAAGCAATCGAGGAAATTCTAAAGCAGAGTGGAGTTAGCTATGACAGCAAAACCAAAAATTGAAAAAGACATAGATCAAAATATTAATTATTTGAAAGACTTATTGGGCGTAGGCGAAAGTTTTGACATTATTTTTCGGGAATATAAAGTCGGGCGCAAACGGGCGGCATCCTTCTCTATTAATGGGATGACTAACGATGTATTGCTGACTAATGTTTTTCAGGATATGGTGACGCTGCATCCTGAGGAATTATCAGTCAATACTATGCAAAAACTATTTTATACCCGGGCGACTCATTCCCAAGTAAAACTAACTGAGAATATGAATGATGCTGTTACTAGTCTACTGTCAGGTGAATTATTATTTTTAGTGGATGGAGAGACTGAAATAATCGTATTTGATGCTCGAGCTTATCCGGCGCGCACACCTAGCGAATCGACTATTGAAAAAGTGACGCGTGGCTCAAAAGATGCATTTGTTGAAACATTGCCTTTTAATACTGTCCTCATTAGACGCCGTCTGCGTGATCCTAAATTGCGTTTTGAAATTGTTAAGATTGGTACAAGATCACAAAGTGATATTGCAGTGGGTTATATTAAAGATATAACAGATAGTAAGTTAGTTGATACAGTAAAAGAACGTTTAAATAAGATTAATATTGATGGTATACCCATGGCTGAGAAAGCGATTGAAGAATACATCGTTGATGGTAGTAAGTGGAATCCATTGCCTAAAATACGCTATACTGAACGCCCAGATGTGGCAGCAGTACATTTATTAGAAGGACATATCTGCTTAGTAATTGATAATTCACCTACGATTATGATTTTACCAACAACACTTTGGCATCATGTGCAGCATGTTGAAGAATATCATCATCATGTTGTGATTGGTTCCTATCTTCGTATTGTGCGATTGTTTGGAATGGCTTTATCATTACTCTTGACTCCTCTATGGTTATCTTTAGTCCTGCAGCGACATTTATTACCTGAAGGGATCGCGTTTCTAGGTCCGAAAGATCCAGGAATAATTCCTCTTGGAGTACAGTTTATTTTTGCTGACTTAGGTGTAGAATTAGTGCGCATGGCTACAGTACACGTACCAACTGCTCAAGCGACATCCCTTGGTTTTATTGGTGCTTTTATGTTAGGTGAGTTTGCCACAAAAGTTGGCTTATTTGGCAATGAAGTTGTATTTTTTACAGCTGTGGCAGCGGTAGGGGCTTTTGCCACACCCAGTATTGAATTTGCTATGGCTGTGCGATTTTTTCGGGCTATATTATTACTCTTAGTCATATTTTTCAAATTACCTGGTCTATTGATTGGACTTGTTGGGATTTTTATCGTGATGGCTACAACTAAATCTTTTAATGTTCCTTACTTGTGGCCTCTTATACCTTTTAATTTTAATGGTATGAAAGATGTATTATTGCGGTTGCCATTACCAAGCAAAATATTGCGCCCTGCTGCATTAAAACCCAAAGATCTTGATCGATTAGATAATACCAATCCAGAAAAGGATACTAAGCAAGAAAAAGATGATAAGCAAGAATGAATCCACGCGCATGCGAGGATTCATTCTTGCTTATCAGAGACTATTATTTATTGCGATAATAGTCTCTAATATATCCCATACTTTCATTAATATTAGCAAGATGTTCTTCGACAGATCCTTTATTCTCCGCGTCAACTGCATCTTTCATTTGCTTAACGATCGAATGAGTTGTCGTTATTCTTCCGAAAATACCAACGCTTTCCATACTCGGTTTAGCTTGTCCCCAGGTGTTATCAAGTTCTTTCATTTTGGCTGTTGTACTATGCCAATCATTATTTGCTACGTAAAAACTAACAGTTCGAATGGAATTGCCGACTCCGATGATGTCAGATAGAGGTGAGAGTTTATATGATTTACCAATCTCACCAATACCAGCCATAAACTTAGTAAGGTTCTCATATGAATCTATATTTTTTTTCTCACTAACCGTGATTGTTAATTTTTCGATAGCTTCATCAGCAGCCTTAACTCCTTTTTTATCGCCAATGAGATTTTTTGCTTGGGACCATAAAGTAGATAAATTTTTAAGACCGCTTTCAACTTGAGACCAATTATTTTTAATAATACCTTCAAAGATAACACCAGCTGTTGCTTCTAAGTCGTATAATTCTACTGGTGGTGACATAAAACGTTGGATGAAAGGTGGATTGGCTTTTGTTGCGACGGGTGTACCCGCAGGGCCAATTTCAGGTTTATTTGCTGAAATAAGCATACTACAGCCATTTAATAGCAATGAACAACTAATCATCATCCCTATCCCTATATGGGCTGATTTAAAATATGACAAGGTTATATCCCTCCTTTGTAGATAGTTTTTGTAGTTTTTATATTATTTATTCCCAATTGTCTACATTTCTTATTATTTTGCTTTACATACGTTTTTCTAGTATAATTAGGTTGAAATTTGCTTTTAACACAACTATAGGATTAACTTGAGGAGGAACAATATTGTTTGGTTTTGATGAAAATATGATATTTAGGATTCCGGCGTTGCTCATTGCGTTAACGATTCATGAATATGCTCATGCGCGAGTAGCAGTATGGATGGGGGATAATACTCCAAAAATTATGGGGAGATTGACTTTGAATCCAATTGCCCATCTTGATCCATTCGGGCTCATTATGTTATGGCTATTCAAATTTGGCTGGGCTAAACCTGTACCGATTAACCCAAGTAATTTTAAGAATTGGCGACAGGGTACAATTTTAGTTTCTTTGGCAGGGCCTATTTCAAATGTAATTACGGCATTTCTTGCGGCAATTATTTATGGAATATTGGCCAAGTTAGAACTATTGTCGAGTGGAATAGGGACAGTATTAACTTTTACATATAGTTATAACATCATTTTTGCCATCTTTAATCTGATACCATTGCCGCCTCTTGATGGTTCAAAAGTGTTAACAAATTTATTACCAGCCCGTCAAGGGTATATGCTTGAAAAAATTGAGCCTTATGCACCATTTATTTTGTTAGGACTGGTTTATCTTAATATAATTAATGTGATCATAGCACCATTTTATAGTGCGCTCAGTTTTATGATTAATCAAATTGTGAGGATCATTCTTTAAACAGGAGGAAGATAAAATGTCTAAAGGTCGTATTTTAAGTGGTATGCAGCCATCAGGAAGATTTCATTTGGGAAATTATCTGGGGGCACTTGAAAATTGGGTGAAATTACAAGATGAGTATGAATGTTTTTTTAGTATTGTAGATTGGCATGCTCTCACGTCATCTTATGAGGATACGAGTAAAATACCAGAACGCATTCATGAAATGGCAATTGATTGGCTCAGTGCTGGTTTAGATCCAGAGAAAAATGTTATTTTTGTACAATCACATGTTAAAGAACATGCTGAATTACATTTACTATTGTCAATGATGACTCCGTTGTCCTGGCTAGAGCGGGTACCAACCTATAAAGATAAACTGCAACAGCTAGGTGTTCAAGGTAAAGATATTAATACCTATGGTTTTTTAGGATATCCCGTTTTAATGACTGCTGACATTATTTTATATAAGGCTGATACGATTCCAGTTGGAGAAGATCAATTGCCTCATTTAGAATTGTCACGAGAAATGGTACGGAGATTCAATAATTTGTATCAACCGATTTTCCCTGAACCAAAGCCAAATTTGAGTAAATCTTCTATATTACCAGGTATTGATGGTCGGAAAATGAGTAAATCTTATGGGAATGATATCCCTTTTGCCGCCAGTCCTGATGAATTAAGAAGTCGTGTGCGTCTGATGATCACAGATCCACAACGGATAAAAAGAACGGATGCAGGTAACCCGGACGTCTGTACAGTTTTTACTTTTCATAAGATTTTCAATGGCGAGCAATCGATTGAAATTGCCCAGTCTTGTCGGGAAGCAACGATTGGGTGCGTAGATTGTAAAAAACGTTTGGCTGATAAAATGGTGAATGATTTGGCTGAGATGCATGTGCGTCGTCTTGCACTTGAAGCCAATCCAGGGCGGGTTAAAGAAATTTTAGTTTATGGTGCTGAACGGGCGAGGAAGGTTGCTGCGAGCACGATGGAAGAAGTTCGGCAGGCGATGCATCTTGCTTAACATATGTCAGATTATAAAATAAAGTTAGAATTTTTTGAAGGCCCGATGGCCCTATTGATGCATCTGTTAGAAAAAAATCAACTGGATATTTATGATATTCCTATTGCGATTGTCACGGAACAATACTTGGAATATCTTCAAAATTTAGAGAAATTTAATATTGATATTGCCAGTGAATTTTTAGTAATGGCTGCAACTTTGCTGCAAATAAAATCACGTATGCTGTTGCCCAAATTGCCTAAAATTATCGAAGAAGTTGATGATGAAGGTGATCCACGACAAGAATTAGTTGATCGATTATTGGAATATCGAAAATTCAAACAAATGTCCACTGTAATGGAAGATATGATGAGGCAACGAGAACAATTTTTTACTCGCTTGCCTCAGGAATTCGATGTTGAATTACCATTACCTGTAGGACTTAAATTAGAGGATTTGTTATCAGCTTTTGCCGCAGTGTGGGAAAGCAGTATTGATGAGTATGAATTAGTTGCTCGAGAAGAGTTTAGTGTACAAGATAAAATATATGATATCATTCATTTATTGCATAAGCATAAAGGTAAAATCGAATTTAGTCAGGCTGTAATTAGGAGAGGTACACGAACAGAGGTTATAGCAACCTTTTTGGCCCTATTGGAATTAATTAAATTACAGCGGGTGACAATTAGTCAGCAAGAAAGCTTTGGTCCAATTTATATTACATTGAAAGAGTGATATGCTTACATGTTTTATTCACATTTTAAGAAACATATTGAGGCTTTGCTGTTTGCTAGTGGCAACCCTATTACTACAAAAAAAATTGCACAATTAATTGAAGTTCCTGAAGAACATATTGAATTATTAATTCATCAGCTTATTGCTGAAATGGCTAATAATGATAGAGGGTTGATGATTGTCAAAGTAGCTGCTGGTTATCAATTATGTACAAAACCAGAATTGTCAGACGTTGTAAAAAAACTAGCACAAATTCAAGATACTAAACTGTCTTTGGCTGCAATGGAAACCTTATCAATTATTGCCTTTAAGCAACCGATTACTAAATTAGAAATTGAACATATTCGAGGTGTAAAAGTTGATAAGGTGTTGACTAAGTTACTTGAACGTCAAATGATAAAAGAAATTGGCCGTAAAGAAGCAATTGGTCGACCGATTATCTATGGAACGACCGATGAATTTTTAAAATCCTTTGGTCTAAATGATTTACAAGATTTACCTCCGTTAGTGGATTTGTTACCATAAAAAACAGCCCTTAGGGCTGTTTTTTTGTATATACATTTCCAATTGGGTGAACACTAAGAGAGAGTGTAATGAAGGGATTGGAAAGTTAATGAATATAGAATGTTGGTTACTTATTATTCTATCGGAAATCATAGTAACTAGTTTATTGTTATATACCAAAATCTATCTCAGTTTAAAATGTAAGCGTGATGGTTCTAATGATTATATTGAGATAGAAGTATATATAATGAAAGGTCTGCTCATATATCGTATGCAGGTACCTATCATAGAGATCATTGGGAAGGAAAAGTCATTGTGGGTTGAGTCCGAAATTAGAGCAGGTGAAAAGCAAGATAAAACTCATACCAAACGTGAACAAAGATTTATAAAAGAAAAATTTAAATTTTATCTTACTCATCCTAAAAAACTGAGGCGCATAGTGAAGAAATTACGCTATTATATACGTTTATATGATCAGATGATGAAGAATATTATAAAAGCCTTACATTGTGAGCGATTATATTGGAAAACAAGCTATGGATCAGAAGATGCAGCACTAACAGGTATTATGAGTGGTATGTTATGGACGATTAAAGCCTTGTTACTCACTAACTTAGAAAAGCAGGTTGTTTTTAGGGCTAAGCCTGTGATTCATGTACATCCTATATTTGGTCATAATCATTTTGAAGTAGATTTTCAGTGTATATTCAGTATCAGACTTGGCAATGTTATAACTGCAATGAGAAGTTTATACAGCGTTAAATGATAAGGAGGTAATGAGTCATGTCTGAACATCCAATACAAGGTTTAATGAAAACTGCAATGGAAAGTATAAAAGATATGGTCGATGTGAATACCATTGTTGGTGATGCAGTGGAGACTGGAGATGGCACTGTTATTATACCCATATCTCGTGTATCTTTTGGTTTTGCAGCTGGTGGGGCAAATTGTGAACCATCAAATGAAGAATCTCAAGCAACTTCATTTGGTGGTGGTAGCGGCGCTGGGGTTAGTGTTAAACCTGTAGGATTTTTAGTGTGCTCGCCCGTTAGTGGTGTTCGCTTTATGCCTGTAGAAGGGAATTTGGTTTATGATAGAGTGATGGATCTTGTACCAAAAATTTTAAATACCATTCAAGATCTATTAGATGGTAAAAGAAAAGATGATCTGGATGAATTAGCCAAAACAGCTGAAACACAAAGCAATGAAATCTGATATCCTTATAAACAATGCAGAAACAGTACGTTTGTACTGTTTCTGCATTGTTATTTCATAAAAAATTAACTGAGTTGATCTAATTTTTCTTTGATTTGCGTAGCATGTAATGCTTCGGCTTCCGCAAAATGACTATACATTTTAGCGACATCATGGTTATTAAGTTGTTTAGCAAAAGTTTGATAGTCGCGAACTAACTCTTGCTTGTGAGTTAGCGTATTACGTAAAGTAGATTTAACATCTAGTGCACTCATTGTTTCACCTCCTTACAGTATCACATAATAGGGATATACCATATTATTTCCGTCTTCATGCGTAAGAATGCATCTTTATTTTGACGATTGAATAAAATATAGCTATAATAGAATAGTTGTTTTGAGACTAGACACTGTAGAAGGGAAAAAATACTATGAATTATTTAAAGAAGTTGGCCATATTTTTTATGTTTATATCATTGATGAGCGCAAAGATCGTTTTTGCTGCACCGACTCCCCCAGTGATTAAAGCGAAATCAGCAATTCTTATTGACGGGATTACAGGAAAAGTACTATATAGTAAAAATGCGGAAGAAAAACGTTATCCTGCAAGTACGACTAAAATCATGAGTTTGATTGTCGCTCTTGAACATGGTAATCTTGATGATATTATAACTGCCAGTAGTCATGCTGCAAACACTGAAGGTTCATCATTATGGTTAACCGAAGGTGAACAATTAAAATTAATTGATTTGCTTTATGGAATCATGCTGATTTCAGGTAATGATGCAACTGTTGCTGTCGCGGAACATATTTCAGGATCAGTTGAAAAATTTGCTCAATTAATGACAGAAAAAGCCCAAGCAATTGGTGCTAAAGATACGCATTTTACCAATTCCAGTGGGTTACCAGATCCAAATCATGTTACAACAGCTCATGATCTAGCACGTATCACAGCTTATGGTTATAAAAATCCCTTATTTTCTGAAATTGTCAGTACCAAACATAAGGTGATTCCCTGGGCCGGTAAAGAATTTGGTCGTGATCTATATAATGAAGATCGAATGTTATGGCTATATGAAGGTGGTAATGGGGTAAAAACAGGTTACACAGATTTGGCTGGACGTTGTTTGGTATCTGGTGCGAAACGCAATAATATTCAACTGATTGCCGTAGTGCTAGATAGTGATACGATGTGGGATGATTCCATCGCACTTTTAGATTTTGGCTTTAGTCAGGTTAAATCGGAAAATATTGTAAAGCAAGATGATATCCTAAAAACGATTCGGGTTGCAAATGGTAAATCAGAAGTGGTCAAATTGGTCGCAAGTAGTGACTTGGTTGTACCTTTATTTGAAGAAGATAAAGATGAATTTAGTACTGTAATTGATGCTCCTAATAAGGTCGAAGCGCCGGTGATAAAGGGGCAAAAATTGGGCGTGGTTCGTGTTCTCTATCAGAATAAAGAGATTGCGACCGTTGATTTACAGGCGGATGAAAATAGTGAACGAAAATCTTTTTTTCATATTTTAGCTGATTCAATCATGGGATTCCTTAGAGGTTTTACTGTAAAACAACAATCTGTGTAAGTTTTGTTATATTTTCCTTTTCAATGGGTGGGATTGAGAATATATATGGTTCTAAGGTCGAAATATTGATCATAACCTCATAAGGGGTGATGATATGATCAATATAATTTGGCTGTTGTTACTAGTAATAAGTATTGTACATGCTGCATTGCAAGGAAAGATTGATGTGATTACGCAGAGTGCAATCAGCGGTGCTGAAGGAGCAGTTGCCTTATCTCTGCAACTTATTGGTGTTATGTGTTTGTGGCTAGGCATCATGAAAATTGCCGAGTTAGCAGGTATTATACAGTTTGTTTCTAGGGTCATTAATCCTGTTATTTGTTTTTTATTTCCCAGCGTGCCTCGTAATCATCCGGCTATGGGGGCCATTATTATGACACTGAGTGCTAATTTATTAGGACTTGGAAATGCTGTAACTCCTCTCGGTATTAAGGCTATGCAAGCTTTACAACAACTGAATCCTAAAAAAGATACTGCATCTGACGCAATGTGTACTTTGCTAGGATTATGCACTGCTGGATTCACATTGATACCTGCGACGATGATTGCCATACGATCAGCAGCTGGTTCTGAGAATCCGACAGAAATTGTTGGTTCAACGTTGCTGGTGAGTTTTATGGCGACTGTCAGTGTCGTGATTGCCGATCGCATTTGTCGGATGGTATACTCTGTTCGCATACGGAGGTAAACGATATGTTTATTGAAGTTTGTGAACAAATATCGATTTGGATTATACCAATCATTTTAGTTGTTGTTCCAGTGGTTGGGCACTTTCGTCATGTCAAAGTGTATGAAGCTTTTGTTGAAGGGGCAGCAGAGGGTTTTCATACAGCGATTCGGATTATGCCTTTTTTAGTAGCCATGATGGTAGCTATCAATATATTTAGGTCATCAGGAGCTATGTATATGTGTGTAGAGTCCATAGCGCCTGTGCTTCAATTCTTAGGTGTGCCGCCAGAATTAGTGCCTTTGGCTCTTATACGTCCACTATCAGGTACAGGAGCTTTAGGGTTAACAACTGAACTATTGAATACTCATGGACCAGATTCTATGATAGGACGTATGGCATCAACCATTTTAGGCAGTACAGACACTACCTTTTACATTTTAACAGTCTATTTTGGTGCTGTTGGTATCAGTAAACCACGTTATTCAGTTTTAGTAGGTTTACTTGGTGATCTCATTGGCTTTATTGGTTCAATTTATATTTGCCGACAATTATTTTAATAAATATGATGAATTTTACGAGGGGGAAGTACCCCTCGTTTTTATTTGTCCTTGAGTGACATTTATTAAAGAGCAGAATACACTGTAGTGTATAAAGAGAATGAGCTGGGGGGATGTTTATGATAAAAGTGGTGGTGATTGGCGGAGGATGGGCTGGATGCGCTGCGGCATTATCTGCTGCCACAGCAGGGGCGCAAGTACTTTTACTAGAACGTACTGACTTATTGCTAGGTACTGGTTTGGTGGGAGGAATATTTCGTAATAATGGTCGCTATACTGGGGCAGAAGAAGCGATCGCTATGGGAGGCGGAGATATTTTTGTTGCCATGGATGCGAATGCTCGGCATAAAGGAATTCAATTTCCTGGACATAACCATGCCTCTCTTTATGATGTAATCACCATGGAGCCATTAGTGAAAAAAATAGTACAAAATTATGGAGTAGAGATAAAAACTCAGACTCGAGTTGTAGATGTAGTAAAGTATGGAAAAAAAATACAGAGTTTAATTATTGATGGTGGAGAAGAAATAAAAGGTGATGTCTTTGTTGATGCAACTGGCACAGCTGGTTCCATGGGTAACTGTCTAACCTATGGTAATGGTTGTGCGATGTGTGTGATGCGCTGCCCTGCTTTTGGTCCGCGGGTTAGTGTTACAGGGAAAGCTGAAGTCAAAGAAATTATGGGACGCAAAGTCGATGGATCATTTGGTGCAATGAGTGGATCATGTAAGTTGAAGAAGGAATCACTAAGTAAAGAAATTAGGGATCAATTGGAGAAGAATGGTATGGTTGTCGTGCCAGTGCCAGAGACTTTGCAAAAATTTAGTTCGTTAGGAAAAAAAGCATGTACTCAATATGCTGTAGCTGAGTATGCAGTAAATTTAGTATTACTTGATACAGGCCATGCAAAATTAATGACATCTTATTTTCCCATAGAGGATTTACGCACGATTCCTGGTTTCGAACAGGCTCGTTATGAAGATCCTTACGCTGGTAGTGTGGGGAATTCTGTAAGATATTTAGGGATAGCTCCTTGTGCTAATACCTTAAAAGTTGATAGTATGGAGAATCTATTTTGTTGTGGAGAAAAATCAGCGATTCTTGTTGGTCACACCGAAGCGGCCATTACAGGTTTACTTGCAGGACATAACGCTGTTCGCCACTGTTTAGATATGGAATATTTAGAGCTGCCTCGGACTTTAGCCTCCGGTGATTTTATTGCTTTTGTTCATGAAAAGATGCAGTCTGAAGAAGGGCTACGTATGCGATATACTTTTTCAGGATCTGTATATTTTGAACGTATGAAAGAGATGTCACTCTATTCAACTGATCGTGCTGAAATACAAAAACGGGTATGCAATGCTGGACTAAATAATATTTATAATCGATGTTTGGTATAAGGAGGTATGATCATGAATAAAAATATCTCCCAATGTGTTGATATCAATTCAAAATATTGTCCGTGTTTATTAGCTGATACTAATCATTGTATTTTTTGCAGCCATCTTAAAGGGGAAGCAAATTGTAATTGTAATTGGTCAGGGATATGTATATTATATGAACAGCATTGGCAATATAAAATAGACAAATACAATGAAGAACCCAATAAAATTAGAATTGAAGAACAAGTTGAATTTAGAGTTAAAGAAGAAATTGGAAAAAATACAGTACTGCTTGAATTTGACGTCAGTACTGAATTGGCCGATGGGGTAAAGAAAATAGGATCTTTTTTATTTTTACGTTGCCCAAGTGATCCTTATTTTTTCAATTTCCCAGTCAATATAATGCAGGTAGAAGGAAATACTTTGCAGGTAGCTATTGAAACCATTGGTCCTAAATCAACCAGAATTTTAGCGGAAAATAATACAAAGCTTCTTGTACGTGGTCCTTATTATAATGGTGTTTTAGGAGGACCCTGGATTGACAATATGACCGATGGTAATATAATATTAGTAGCTGGTGGTATTGGGCAAGCACCCGCATTTCCTCTTGCCAAGAAACTGATGACCAATCACAACCAAGTGAGGGCTTTACTAGCACCTGGCAAAGTTGGAAAAGTTTTTATTGATAAACAATTACAAGAAGGCGGCGCTACGGTTTATACTGTGTCTTCCCTACGTGAATTTGGTATACCAATGCTGCGAGAATGGTTTGCGTTGAAACCTGATTTGATCGTGAGTTCTGGACCTGATGAACAGCATTATGGGCTTATTGCAGCTATGCAAGATGTGGGAGTCAATATACCAATGGCTGTTACCAATAATGCTACTATGTGTTGTGGTGAAGGTATTTGCGGTAGTTGCTTAAAAAAAACACGGGATAATATAAGTATTAGAATGTGCAAACAACAAACTGATTTCTTAACAATTATTGAAGATTAATTTAGTTTTAAAGGAGATTATAATGTTAGAACGTCTGCAGAAAATTATGAGTCAAGCTGGAGTTGCTTCTCGAAGAGAGTCTGAAAAAATAATACAACAAGGGCGCGTTACGGTAAATGGTAAGGTTGTCACTGAACTTGGTACAAAAGTGATGCCAGGAAACGATCGAATTATGGTCGATGGTAAGCGTATACAAGGCGAAAAACTGGTTTATGTCCTATTATATAAACCTAAAGCAGTACTTACGACTTTGACCGATCCTCAAGATCGTAAAACAGTCGCATCCTTGGTGAAGGATATTCCTGAGCGAATATATCCAGTAGGTCGATTGGATTATAATACAGAAGGATTATTATTACTAACGAATGATGGAGCATTAACACATTCTTTAATTCATCCGAGTAAGAAAATTGATAAAACCTATATTGCGAAGGTTGGTGGCAGACCAGCTCAAGAAAAAATCGATTTATTGCGGGTTGGTATTGAACTTGAAGATGGTATGACTGCACCGGCCATGATCGATGTAATTGATTATGATTCTGATAAAGATCTTACTAGCTTGAGAGTTACCATTCATGAGGGTAAAAATCGTCAGATTCGTCGCATGTTTGAGGCGATTGGCTCTGATGTAAAACAACTTAAGCGTATCAAGTTTGCTTTCTTAACTCTCGATGGTGTAAAACGTGGTGGATATCGCCATCTGCTTGCACGTGAAGTTGAAGAACTACATAGGCTTAACCAATAAATTTAAATATGTTTTTTAAAATACCTATTAGCTTTTGGGTCAAATGGCTGATAGGTATTTTTCCTTTATAAAAATTTATGTTTAAATACAGGACTAAAGTTGTATAAAATACTACTGTAGTCCTATATTTGAATAGACAAATTATTTGAATTTTGGTAGAATTATCATATAAAATAATAGTGGGCAAACTTTTCGAAAGAGAAGGACGCAAAGCTATGGATCTAAGGACACAACTGTGTTTATGATTGCCAAGCCGCCAGTTTAGTCGAGACTAAAATGTATTACCAGACTAAAAGTCTGGTTTTTTATGTTTTTAAACTCTAAGAGAAGCGAGATTTTGGAAAGTGCCACGGTTAACTTATTTGAGGAAGGGGCTGTCTATGCAACAATCACTCATCACATTGATTAAGAGTTTAAAGTTAACTGAAGAACAATTGGATAAATGTACTGATGAGCAAAACAAAAATGAATCTCAAATCGGTATTGGTCCAATCTATATTTTTGATAAAGAGTACAGAGTTCGCTATGTTAGTCATAGTGGTGCCAAAAAATTGGGATTAAAATCCTCTGATATCGAAGGCAGGCATTGGAGTGAAATCGGATTAGACGTAGAGTTTATCGAAAAATTAGAGCAGCAGATTGGCGAAGTGCTTAGTACAGGTAAGACATTTGAATGCGAAACATTTCAATTATCTAAAATACAGGGAAATAAGTATTTTCAATATACACTAAGTCCTTTATTCTTTGGGATAGGAGAAGATAGAATGGTTCTATCCCATATAAAAGATATTACAGAATATAAAACATCGGAGATCATTTTGACGAATCAAATTGAACAATTACGGCAAGCCATCAATAAAATCGATCTGATCGGCGAAATGGCGGCAGGAGTTGCTCATGAAATTCGTAATCCGATGACCGTGATTAAAGGTTATCTGCAAATTTTCAGTAAAAAAATTTCTGGAAATATGGAAGAACAACTCAATATCGTATTAAGTGAGCTTGATCGAGTTGAACAAATTATTTCTAATTTCCTGTCGGTGGCTAAAACTAAAGTACCGGTGCCAAAATGGCAGGATCTCAATAAAATTATCAGAGAGATTGCTCCTCTTATTTTTGCTGATGCGATTAATCAGGGGATTAATCTCAATGTAATTTTGGCTGATTCATTGCCTGATTTATTGCTAAACTCAACAGAAATTAAACAATTGATATTAAATCTTGCGAGAAATGGTATAGAGGCTATGGAGCAACATGGTACGTTAATTATTGAAACAAGTCAGAAAGAGGATAAGGTATATTTGCGTATTTCAGATTGTGGTTGTGGAATTTCGAAAGAATGGCAGGATAAAATGTTCACTCCTTTTTTGACAACAAAAGAAAATGGTACAGGGTTAGGTTTATCTGTTTGTAATGGTATTGTTAGACACCATAATGGGCTGATTACAGTGCAATCAACAGAAGGAGAAGGAACGACCTTTACAGTAGTATTCAATAAAATACAAGAAAAAACAGTGTAAAAACGCAAAAAATAAAGATAAAAAAATCGCATTTTAAAATTGCTAATGGGTGGTATAATAATAGATACTGCCCATTTTTACATTTGGTTTGACTAAATGGGATGGTATCTGAAAAAGTTTTATATGAAAAGGTGATTAAATGAAGAAAATTGTTATAATTGGTGGTGGCGCAGCTGGAATGATGGCAGCTGTCAGCGCAAGTCAACATGGTGCGAAGGTAACATTGCTAGAAAAAATGTCTGTTCTTGGTCGAAAGGTATCGATTACTGGTAAAGGTCGATGCAATATAACTAATATTGCAGATAAACAGACGATTATTAAAAATATTCCTGGAAATGGTTCTTTTATTTATAGTGCCTTACATAATTTTGGCAACCAAGACATCATTGATTTTTTGCATCATCATGGTGTCATGACAAAAGTAGAAAGAGGTGGGCGGGTTTTTCCCGTGAGTGATAATGCAAAGGATGTAGTTGAAGCTTTCCGAAAAGCTTTAAAAGAAGGTCAGGTAGAAGTCATAACCGGTCAATCTGTTAAACGAATTCTTATGCACAATGGTCGCGTGACAGGAGTACTTGCTGGCAATAATATAGAATATCCTGCTGATGCTGTTATCTTAGCTACAGGTGGTGCTTCCTATCCAGGGACCGGTTCGAGTGGAGATGGTTATCGTATGGGAGAAATGGTTGGACACACCATAGTGCCCTTAAAACCATCCTTAGTGCCTCTGGAAGTTGGCGAAGATTGGATTGGTGAACTGCAAGGATTATCACTTAAAAATGTGACGGCAAGTGTCATTTTTGATGGCAAAAAAATGGCAGATGATTTCGGAGAAATGCTTTTTACTCATTATGGTTTATCAGGTCCTATCATTTTATCTTTGAGTAAAAAAGTTGCTGAAATCTTTAAGAATAAGCCTGGGGAAGAAGTTTTAATCGAAATAAATTTAAAACCAGCCTTAACAGCCGAAGTTCTTGATAAACGAATTCAACGAGATTTTGAAAAATTTTCCCGCAAACAACTTAAAAATTCATTAGGTGATCTTTTACCTGCGAAATTAATTAATGTAGTCATTGATCTTGCACATCTTG
Organism: Pelosinus sp. sgz500959; assembly: GCF_042610375.1. Taxonomy (NCBI): domain Bacteria; kingdom Bacillati; phylum Bacillota; class Negativicutes; order Selenomonadales; family Sporomusaceae; genus Pelosinus; species Pelosinus sp. sgz500959. Next base: position 141,509 of record NZ_JBGJZL010000008.1, on the reverse strand, counting down.
ATCCTGACAAATTTGTACACCAAATTACCAAAGACGAACGTGCTCGCTTACAGCAGCAAATTACAAATCTAACATTCACGATCACCGGTACAAGACCCGTCAGCGAAGCCATCGTTACTGCTGGCGGCATTCATGTCAAAGAAATTAATCCTAAGACAATGGAATCAAAAATCGTTGAAGGTTTATTTTTTGCCGGTGAAGTCATTGATATTGATGGATATACTGGTGGTTTTAATTTGCAAGCTGCTTTTTCAACAGGTTATATCGCAGGTCAAAGTGCGGCAGAGAGATAAAATGAGTCGCAGTATAACCCCCTTAGGAAACGACACATACTAAAGGAAACTGGTAAAAAAAGTGGGGGCATCAGCAATGAGGAGATCCAAAAAAAAATGGATAATCGATGTTGAAGGTGTATTAATCTATTTACTAAGTCTTTGTATGATCGTATTATTATTGTCTCAAATCTTGTTATTAAAAGAAGGTACACGATTCTATTTATCAAAAGTGGATCAAATGGAGGGGGAGAGCCTCAGTTTAGATATGCCTTTATATGCAGATACGCCATTACAGATCACTGAAGAAACAACCGTTGGGACAGATTATCAGCACTTATTGCGTAAAAGCAAAGTCATTGTGATCAAAATGATCAAAGGTTCTAATGGTTCAGCTATTTTTATTCTTGTAAATGGTAAAAAAGTCGATGATTTTCGGAAAAATAATAGTAAACTTACAGTCTATGATGGCGATTATGTTGAAATCGATGGACGTTCTTCGAGTCAACCCCTTCAATTTGTGATAAATATTCCAGACCAAGGATTCCTTTCACCCCCAAATGGATTGATTCTTGAAGGGGAAAATCAAATTTTTACAATCGGTAAAATAAAGTTCAAGAGTGAATGAAAAGGATAATAACATTTTATGGTGAATATAAATAAACAAAGGATTGTTAATTTTTCGGAGGAATAGATAAATGATTATTGTAATGGCAACCCCCACGATTGAGCAAATTGATCGTGTACTTGAGAAACTTCATCAGCATGGATTAGAAGCAAGTAGTCTACAAAGTTATGGAAAAACAGTAATCACTGCCATTGGCAGTTCACAGACCCAAGACCCAGGATTTTATGAGCGTATGCCTGGGGTAGAGAAAGTGATGTCGATTGTTACGCCGTTTAAATTAGTGAGTCGTGAATTTAAACAGGAAAATACGGTAGTAACAGCTGGCAGTGCTGTATTTGGCGGTCAATCCATTGCCGTGATTGGTGGGCCATGTGCTATTGAGAGTTATGAGCAGTTGCATGAAACTGCAGTGGCCATAAAACAAGCCGGTGCATGTATGCTAAGAGGCGGAGCCTATAAACCCCGAACATCTCCTTATAGCTTTCAAGGACTTGAGCAAGAAGGATTAAACATACTTAAAGCTGTATCTAAAGAAGTTGGATTACCTGTCATATCAGAAGTAACAGATCCACGCCATGTCGAAGGAATGAGTGATGTTGTGGATATGTTACAAATCGGGACGCGTAATATGCAGAACTTTGCGCTGCTCAAAGAAGTAGCTAAATGCCGAAAACCAGTTTTATTGAAACGTGGAGCGTCGTCTACGATGGAAGAATGGTTGATGGCGGCTGAGTACATTATGGCTGGTGGCAATGAAAATATTGTGTTATGCGAACGTGGCATTCGTACGTTTGAAACCTATACACGTAACACGCTGGATCTAAATGCTGTACCGATGGTAAAGCATCTAAGCCATTTACCAATTATTGTTGATCCAAGTCATGGAACAGGAAACTGGCGATTGGTCAATCCCATGTCTAAAGCTTCACTAGGTGCTGGTGGCGATGGTTTAATCATTGAAGTACATCCATGTCCAGAAGAAGCTGTCTCAGATGGTCAACAATCCTTAACGCCTGGAAATTTCCAGCAACTGATGACAGAAATTCAAGTCATCGCGATTGCAATGGGGCGTAACATTATATGAAGGAGGAGTTTATGAAGAAAATAATTATTGCAATTGATGGACCGGCTGGAGCGGGAAAAAGTACAGTTGCTCAAATTGTTGCTCAACGTCTTCAGTATGTTTATATTGATACTGGAGCTATGTATCGATGTATTGCTTGGAAAGTATTGCAAGATGGTTTAACTGCTGATGATGAAGCGGCCATCGTAGATATTGCACGTAACATTAGCATTAAACTAATGTATATTGATGGAAAAACTCAAGTGTTTGTTGATAAATGTGATGTTACAAATGCCATTCGTAATCCTGAGGTTTCTCGTATGGTACCAGAAGTCGCTCAATTTGCTGTTGTGCGAGAGGCTATGGTTGCTCTGCAACGTCAGATGGCCGAGCAGGGTGGAGTTGTAATGGATGGTCGTGATATTGGTACTCATGTGTTACCGAATGCAGAAGTGAAAATCTTTCTAACCGCGTCCATTGAGGAAAGGGCACAGCGTCGTTGGCGCGAATTGACAGATAAAGGTTTTAGTGTTAGCTTAGAAGAACTTACGAGTGAGATTGCCGATCGGGATAAAAAGGATTGTGAGCGTGAGATATCACCCTTAATTCAAGCAACTGATGCAATATTGATGGATACCACTGCTCTCTCTATTGAGCAGGCAGTCAGTGAGATCTTGGCAATTTGTAAGGAGCGATAGAACGTTGTATAGTTTAATACAAAAAATACTATATTATTTTTTCAAACTATTTTTTCGCTATGAAATCATTGGCGCAGAGAATATACCTGTGAGTGGTGGCGCAATTATTGCAGCAAATCATATTAGCTTGTGGGATCCTCCTGTTGTAGGTGCAGGTACGATTCGACCTATTCATTTTATGGCTAAAGAAGAATTATTTGCGGTCCCTCTGTTGAAGTGGATCATTACTAAGATCAATGCTTTTCCTGTACGGCGTGGCGCTGCTGACCGTACAGCGATTCGTTATGCCATTGATTTACTTAAAAAAGGTGAGATTCTTGGACTTTTTCCTGAAGGAACACGTAGTAAAACTGGTCTGCTAGGCAAACCTGAGCCTGGAATTGCGATGATTGCCCTCAAAGCTGGGGTGCCTATCATCCCTGCGGCTATTATTGGCACCAATAAAATCGGTAAAGATGGCCACATATTGCCGAAGTTTATTATAAAATATGGCAAGCCAATTATTGTAGCTGAAGGAAAGGCTGATAAAGAGATGATGGAAAAACTTGGTGCTACCATTATGCAAGAAATTTCATTTTTATTAAAATAAAGATCATTGTAATATAAAGAATCTGTTTTACTCGATGAGATAGACTCTTGTAGGAGTGTTGTATGTGAAGATAATAGCGGCTGAACATCGTGGTTTTTGTTACGGTGTCAAACGTGCAGTAGCAATGGCAGAAGAATGTATTGGTAAACCTGGTGAGATACATACACTTGGACCCATTATTCATAATCCGCAAATGGTGAAACATTTATCAGATAAAGGAATTGATGTGGCCAATGAGTTATCTGAGATCAGTGATGGCAGTACGGTAATTATTCGGTCTCATGGTGTAGGACCTGAGGTGTACAAAGAAGCTGAAGTTAAAAAATTAAATGTGATGGATGCAACTTGTCCTCACGTAAAAAAAGCCCAGCAAGCTGCTCAGCAATTATTAAAAGAAGGCTATACTGTTGTTGTTGTGGGTGAAAAACATCATCCAGAGGTTAAAAGTATCATCGAATGGTCGGATAAGACGGCTTTGGTGGTAGAGACCGTGGATGAAGCAAAGGAATTAGCGTTTATAAATCGGTGCGGCATAGTCGCGCAGACTACCTTTGTCAGCGAGGTTTTCCAAGAAATTCTTGATGTTTTAAAAAATAAGTGTAATGAGCTAAAAGTTAGTCGCACTATTTGTACAGCGACTGATCTTCGCCAACAAGCTGCTTTAGAGCTGGCAAGTACAGTAGACCTAATGATTGTTGTTGGAGGGAAAAATAGTGCCAATACGACACGATTGATGCAACTTTGCAGCGATGCTGGTCGTAGGGTATACCATATTGAAACAGCTCAAGAATTAGCACTGGAAGATTTTCAAGGAATCGAGACTGTAGGGATTACTGCAGGGGCATCGACGCCAGATTGGATTATTGAGGAGGTTTATAAAAAAATGGAAGAATTTAATGGACTCATTGATAATGGAGTAAAAAAACTGGAGCAAGATAGTATTATAAAGGGTACTGTTGTAGGGATTCGTCAGAAGGAAGTTTTTATTGATATTGGTTATAAAGCTGAAGGAATTATTACAGTCGATGAACTGGCATATCCAATACCAGAAAATGCAACTGATATCGTAAGTAATGGGGACATCATTGATGTCTATATAGTAGATGCTGAGAGTCAGGATGGCGTAATTAAGCTGTCAAAAGTTAAAGCCGATCAAATTCTAGCTTGGGATAAATTAGAGTTGGCATTATCTCAGAAAAAAGCTGTTGAAGGTAAAGTATTAGAAGCTGTAAAAGGTGGTTTAAGAGTTGCTGTCTTTGGTATCCAAGGATTTATTCCAGCATCAATGGTAGAACTTCAATTTACAGAAGATTTATCACCATTTGTTAATCAAACATTGCAGCTTGTACCAATCGAAGTGGATCGGATTACGAAGCGGGTTGTATTATCACGTAAGATTCTACTTGAAGCCGAACGTCACCGTCAGGAAGATGAACTTTTTTCGACTTTAGCAGTTGGGCAAGTGTTCACAGGAAAAGTACGACGTATTGTTGATTTCGGCGCCTTTGTGGATATCGGTGGTATCGATGGATTAGTTCACATTTCTGACTTATCTTGGCATCGTGTTAAGACTCCTCATGAGGTTGTTAGTATTGGTGACGAAGTAAAAGTCATTGTGCTAAAAATTGATCCAAATGGAAAGCGAATTTCCCTTAGTTTAAAACAAGTTGGACGTGATCCTTGGCTTGATGTAATCGAACAATTTTCAATCAACATGATCACCACTGCGAAAATTAGCAAAATCACTACCTTCGGAGCTTTTGCAGAACTTGTACCTGGTGTTGAGGGTTTAATTCATGTATCTGAAATGTCTGAGCAAAAAATTCAAAAAGTAGAAGATGTTGTAAGCGTTGGCCAACAAGTCACTGTGAAAATTATGGACATTAACAAGGAAAATAAACGGATTGCTTTGAGTATCAGTAAAGCGCAACAAGAGGTTGAACGAGCTGAATTCTCTGGTTATTTGAGTACGCAAGAAAGTACAGGACTTACTCTCGGTGATAAATTTGCTCATTTATTTAAGCGACAGGACTAGGGAGATGAAAGGGTGCGCCAATCAAGGAAATTAGATCATTTAAAATATTCTTTATCACTGGCAGATGGTCCTGGTGCAAATGGTTTTGCTGATATTACACTTGTACATAATTGCCTGCCCAATTTAAAGTGGGATGATATTGACATTTCCAGCTCAATTGCTGGTATACCCATTAATAATCCATTAATTATTAATGCGATTACGGGTGGTGCTAAGGATGTTACACGGGTGAATGGACAAATTGCAGAGTTTGCTTGTTTAACAAAGACGGCAATGGCTGTTGGTTCTCAATATGCAGCCCTTGAAGATCCAGAAGTAAAGCAATCATATAAAATTGTTCGTGAAAAAAATCCTGATGGCGTTATTTTTGCTAATTTAGGCGCTTATGCAACTCCAAACCAAGCTAAATTGGCGGTGGATATGATTGATGCTCAAGCCATTCAAATTCACTTAAATGTAGCCCAAGAACTGATTATGGCAGAAGGTGATCGAGACTTTTCAGGTTACTTGACCAATATTGCACACATTGCTGAACAAGTTTCTGTTCCAGTTATTGTGAAAGAAGTCGGTTGTGGTATTGGAAAAGAACAAGCTCATTTATTAGCTGAGATAGGGATTAAAGCGATTGATATTGGTGGTATGGGAGGAACTAATTTTTTAGCTATTGAAGGTGCTCGCAGCCAATTATCGATCAGTCAAGAACTCTTATCCTGGGGGATTCCAACGGCAATCAGTGCTATTGAAACAATGTCCGTCCTGCCGAAAGAGTTGGATATGATGGTTTCAGGTGGTGTGCGTACACCCCTTGATGTCGTAAAATCTCTTGCATTAGGTGGTAATGCGGCAGGAATAGCCACCCCAATCATTAGAATGTTATATGAAAAAGAACTTGAAGATGCCGTGAGTTGGTTTAACCATTTTTTACATGAAATTAAATGCTATATGTTGTTATCAGGGGCTAAAAATGTAAACAATGTAGCAAAAGTACCTGTAGTGATTACTGGTTATAGTCGCGAATGGTTATTGGCACGAGGAATTGATTTAACTAAATATGGAATTGTTGAAAAGCATGACTGATGTCATGCTTTTTTCGTATTTTTTTTAAAATAAGGGGGAAAAATAAGTTATAAAATATAACAGAGGTGAAAGATATGAATATGCCAATAGGAATGATGCTGCTATTGGTGGTTGGAGTCCTGATTTACTTTGGTATTGCCCACAGAATACTTGACAGAATGCGTTTGACTGATAAGCAAGCATTACTCTTTATTGCTGCTATTGTCGTAGGTAGTTTTATCGACATTCCTCTTATGGCGACTCCAATAGAGCTGAGTGTTAATGTTGGGGGAGCATTGTTACCTGCATTACTATCAATTTGGTTAATTATGAAGGCCGATGAATCAACTGAAAAAGTGCGTGCTGTGATGGCTGCGATTTTAGTGGCTGCATCAGTATCTCTTGGATCACGGTATTTACCATATGAACCAGAAAATATGTTTTTAGATCCAAAACTAATTTATGGGATATCCGCAGGTATGATTGCATATTTAGCTGGTCGTTCTCGGCGCAGTGCCTTTATTGGCGGGGTCTTAGGTATTGTTCTAAGCGATATTGTTCACATGATTACAATTATTAGATTGGGTATCCCAGGAACAACCGATATTGGTGGTGCTGGTGCTTTTGATGTGATCATTATAGCGGGTATTGTAGGTGTAATGGTAGCTGAATTAGTAGGGGAAACCCGGGAAAAATTGCAAGGCGGACCTATCTTGGGGGGCCATCGACCTGAAGGACTATATGAATTTAGTAAAGAACTTTCTCATAATAATCAAAAAAAACAAAATGAAATGAAAGAAAATGAAGTTCATTCTGATCATAAAGAAGAAAGAGGTAGAGGTGATAGGAATGAGTAAAATATGGAGAAGTGTGATTGTCTTACTAGTGTTTTGTAGCATGCTTACGCCTGGTTATACTCAAGAATCCATGAATCATGGCTACTTTTCCTTTGTTGATGAAAATGGTCATGTTGTTTATATCACTGGTTGGGAAGTACGAGTCGGCGACCAGTGTATCACAGAAAATAATAAGCGTTTTGAAGTTGTGAGTATTGAAGGCGAAGTTGCTCATGTTAAACTTTTAGGTGAGATCAATATGAGTCAATATGAACAACCTAGCAATCAAAATTTGCTCGGTATGTTACAACCGCGCCTTGCTAGGGCTCAAGGACGTGGTAAGGTTGCTTTCTATCATACACATTCTGATGAATCTTACGTTCCGACTGATGGCAAAGAAAGTATTCTAGGTGCTGGTGGCATTTATAAGGTAGGTGATGCCTTCGCCAGTGCTCTTAAAACCAATGGCATGGAAGTGATTCAGTCTAATGCCAAACATGACCCTCATGATAATATGGCCTATGAACGCTCGCGTCGTACCGTCGTAGAACTTTTAAAACAACAACCCGATGCTATTTTTGATATACATCGTGATGCTACACCACCTGAAGTGTATCAAACGACTATTAATGGTGAAGATGTGAGTAAACTACAGTTGGTTGTAGGTAAATATGGCGCAACTGGTAAACAAATTGAAGATTATGCTTTACAAATTAAAGCGGCTTCTGACAAACAACATCCTGGTCTGATCAAAGGGATATTTTTTGCCAAGGGCGGTGATTATAATCAAGATTTATTTCCTAAATCAATGTTATTAGAAGTTGGCTCTCATACAAATAGCCGCCAATCTGCTGAAAAAGGTATTGCCTTATTTGCCGATGTAATACCGACTATTTTAGGTAAAACAGGGGCATCTCCAGCGGCTGCGCCAGATGCTACAGCTGGAGAAACAGGGCTTGGTACTGCGGATGCAGGACCATCGGGTGCTAGTAAATCAATTGGTTGGATGGTGGGAATTTTTGTTGTTGGTATTGCAGCGTTTTTATTCTTGAGTACTGGTAGTATGAAAGAAGCAAAAGCAAAACTTAAGCAGTTCACCACAACTGAATTTGCTAATTTTTTTGGCCCTAGTTTAAAGAGGAAAAACGAACGTAAAAAAACAAATAATGAAAAAGATAAAGATTAGTATTGACGTAATACAATTATTTTCTCATAATATAAGTAGTGCCTCATTGAGTTTTGTAGTATTTATTAAAGTTAAGGTATTTTCTTTCAGATACCTAATATGAATACATCATAAATAAAGAGTGATGCTTTTTTCATCACTCTTTATTTGTTTGCAGGAAACAGATGAAAAATAAGGAATATATAGTGAGAGGTGAGAATTTTGGCGTATAGTGGTATTATTGCGCGCGTGCTACCAGATAGTATTGCTATTGAAGTGGGGTTAGAAGCAGGGGATCGTCTAATCACAGTAGATGGTGAAAATATCAGAGATATTATTGATCTAAGTTTTGCATTGGCAGATGAAAATGTAGAACTTTTAATTGAAAAAAACAATGGCGAACGGGAAATTCTAGAAATTGAGAAAGATTATGATGAAGATTTAGGAATTGAATTTGAAAGTGCCGTTTTTGATGGTGTAAGGCGATGTGCGAATCAGTGCATATTCTGTTTTGTTGATCAAATGGCACCAGGCATGCGAGAAAGTCTATATGTGAAAGATGATGATTATCGATTATCTTTTTTATATGGTAACTTTGTGACGTTAACAAATAGTACTCCTCAAGATATTGATCGAATTCGCAGACTTCACTTATCTCCTTTATACATTTCAGTACATACTACAAACGGTACACTACGTGAAAAGATGCTAAATAATAAAAATGCTGGAAAAATAATGGACCAATTGGACACATTGATTACGAGTGGCATTGAGATGCACACCCAAATCGTATTATGTCCAGATATTAATGATGGTAGCGAATTAGAAAAAACGATTGCTGATTTGTATGCTTTACATCCGAGTGTTCTATCGATGGCAATTGTTCCCGTAGGACTTAGCCGCTATCGTGAAAATTGCTATTCATTGCAAGTATTTACACCAGAGCAGGCACTTCATGTTGTGAAGATGGTCAATACATGGCAAGAAAAATGTCGTAAGAAAAGTGGTACATCATTTGTATATTTATCCGATGAATTTTATCTGTCTGCGGGCCAGCCTATTCCTGAATATGATGTTTATGATGGTTTTCCCCAATTAGAAAATGGTATTGGTTTGATTCGAAATTTTCTTCATGAGTGGGAAGAAGAATCAATGATAACAACTGGTTATGAAACTCCTCATCACCTTGATGTCTTGTGTGGTGTATCTGCAGAAAAGATCATAGGACCTTTATTGGATGCGGTGAAAATCCCTAATTTGACAATTCGTGTTTTGCCTGTTGAAAATAATTTTTTTGGTACTGATATCACTGTCAGTGGTCTGCTTACAGGCCAAGATATTCTTGCGACCTTAGCACAAACCGATGGAGTACGGACAGGAGTTATTATTCCTGGCACAGCTTTACGAAAAGGTGAAGGGATATTTTTGGACAATATGCTTCTTGAGGAATTAGAACGTCATGCTGGTATTCCCGTACGTGCTGCATATGGTGCTGAGGATTTGAGGCAATTATTACAAGCATGGAGGTAATTCTATGGCTGATTTGGGGCTAATTCAAGTGTATACTGGTAATGGTAAAGGGAAAACTACTGCTAGTATGGGTTTGGCATTTCGATCATGTGGACATGGCTTTAAAGTTTGTATGATTCAATTTATGAAAGATAATACAGAGTATGGTGAGTTTAAAGCCAGTCAGTATTTACCTGGATTTGAACTGATTCAAGTTGGGCGCAATGATTTTGTCAATCTTGAAAATCCTGAAGAAATTGATAAAAAACTAGCAACCCAAGGATGGGAATTAGCGAAGTCTATTATCTTATCTGGTGAATATGATGTTGTGATTCTTGATGAAATTAATGTGGCTATCGCTTGTAAGTTAATCAATGTAAATACAGTGGTGAGTTTTCTTACGGAAGATTGTAAGTCTCTAGATAAAAAACCAGAGATCATCTTGACAGGACGGTATGCTCCTAAGGAGATTATTGACATTGCTCATTTAGTTACTGAAATGCAGGAAATTCGTCATAATTTTTCAAATGGAATAGAGTCTCGTCAAGGGATTGAGTTTTAGAGTAAGTGAATTAGTAGAGTATAGGAGATAAAAATATGAGTAAACCAATTATAGCGATTGTTGGACGTCCTAATGTGGGTAAGTCGACTTTATTTAATTACATAGGCGAAAAAAGGGTCTCGATTGTAGAAGATATGCCTGGAGTGACTCGTGATCGTATTTATCTTGATGCAGAATGGCTTGGTCATGAATTTACAATGATTGATACTGGCGGTATTGAAATCGAATCAACAGACAAAATTTTAACTGCCATGCGTTATCAAGCTAAGTTAGCGATTGAAGAAGCCGATGCGATTGTATTCATTGTAGATGGCAAAGTTGGACTGACTTCGGCAGATGAAGCTGTTGCCATTATCTTGCGTAATACCCGTAAGCCGGTTATTGTAGCTGTCAATAAAGTTGATAACATGCAAAAAGCCAATGAAATTTATGAGTTTTATAATTTAGGACTTGGTGATCCAATTGCAATTTCTGCGGCAAATGCGTTGAATATTGGTGATTTACTTGATGAAATTGTTAAATGTTTACCGAGTGAAGAAGTTATCGAAGAAGATAGTGAAGAGATTAAAGTTGCTATCATCGGTCGGCCTAATGTCGGTAAATCTTCATTAGTGAATCTTTTGGTTGGTGAAGAACGAGTCATTGTCAGTGATGTAGCAGGTACGACTCGTGATGCAATCGACACGCATTTTGTCAAAGATGATACTTCTTTTAAATTGATTGATACTGCTGGTATGAGACGTAAGGCTAAGGTTGAATTACCTGTTGAACGTTATAGTGTTATGCGTGCATTGCGGGCTGTTGATCGTTCTGATGTTGTCTTAATGGTCATCGATGCAGTCGATGGTGTTACTGAACAAGATAAAAAAATAGCTGGTTATGCCCATGATGCAGGTAAAGCTTGTGTTATAGTTGTTAATAAATGGGATCTTGTTGAAAAAGATAGTAAAACAACTCTTCGATATACGGAAGAGATTCGTACAGAATTAGCATTTATGCAATATGCACCTGTATTATATGTTTCAGCTCTGACAAAACAAAGAGTATCGCGAATTACCGAATTAATAAAATTTGTGTCGGAGCAACATAATATGCGTGTTTCTACAAGTGTTTTAAATCAAGTGATTGAAGATGCAATATCAATTAATCCTCCGCCATCTCAACATGGTAAACGCTTGAAAATATTTTTTACAACCCAACCGACAGTTAAACCGCCAACGTTTGTCTTTTTTGTTAATGAACAAGAAACGATGCATTTTTCCTATCTGCGCTTTTTAGAAAATAAGCTGCGAGAAAGTTTTGGTTTTGAGGGTACGCCTTTGAAATTAGTGGTTCGTGGACGTAAAGAAGAAGATTAAAAATAATAGGGGGAAGAGAGTGATAAAATGGATTATATAATAATCACGATATTTGGTTATCTGATTGGCTCGATTCCCAATGGACTCATTATTGGTAAGCGACTCTATGATGTTGATTTAAGACAGTTTGGCAGTAAAAACATTGGTGCCACCAATGCTTTTCGTACTCTCGGATTATGGCCAGCATTTTGGGTGTTTTTGACTGATGCAGCGAAAGGCATCATTGCCGTATATTTGTCAGATATGATAGTTGGTACACCCATTGCTTTATTATTGGGTGGTATTGCTAGTATCGCTGGTCACAACTGGTCAATTTTTTTGAATTTTACAGGCGGACGAGGGGTTGCAACTGGACTTGGAGTCATCGCTGTATTGGTTCCTAAAGTAACGATACTCATCTTTTTAATTTGGGCAATCATTGTGTATGCTACTCGTTATGTATCCTTAGCATCGATTGTTGCGGCTGCATTAGTGCCAATTTTTATGTTCATGATGGGAGAACGAATTGAATTTTTATATTTTGGCATCATTGCCGCCTTGTTTGTTGTTGTTCGGCATAAGCCTAACATCGAGCGATTACTTAAGGGGCAAGAATTAAAAATCAAATTAGGTACAATGGTAACAGAAAACAAAAAAGAAAAATAACGATATAACACAAAAAAGACTTGGCCTTGGCCAAGTCTTTTTTGTGTTATATCAGAAAGTATAATACTTTTGCTGGCCTAGGCAAGTAAAATGGACCTATAGAAAGAATACTCTAGTATTTTTCTTTGTGTAATATTATTAGCAGCATGTCATATATTTATAAAGATGAATTTACTATTTGTAAATTACTTTTTGAAATACTACGAATTTTGTTCGATTTAGAGTCTGCTTTAAGGGAGGGATGACTGCGGGGTAACAGCGTGCCTTACTATATTACATGAAGCGCAGTTATGGGGAGGGAAAGAGTGAATGGAAAAATTTGATCTATTTAGAGATATTGCCGAACGTACTGGCGGTGATATTTATATTGGCGTTGTAGGGCCGGTACGTACAGGTAAATCAACTTTTATTAAGCGATTTATGGAAACTATGGTGTTACCTAACATTATCGATCCCTATGAGAAAGAGCGGGCTAAGGATGAATTGCCACAAAGTGCTGCTGGCAAAACTATTATGACAACAGAACCTAAGTTTATTCCAAATGAAGCAGTCGAAATTAATGTGAAAGATAATATTAATGTTAGAGTCAGAATGGTTGATTGTGTAGGTTATACTGTTGATGGTGCCTTGGGTTATGAAGAACAAGATGGTCCGCGTATGGTACTCACTCCTTGGTTCGATCATGAAATTCCTTTTCAAGAGGCTGCAGAAGTAGGTACACGAAAAGTTATTGCTGAGCATTCTACCATTGGACTTGTCATAACCACTGATGGTAGTGTGACTGATTTATCACGGGAAAAATATGTGCCATCTGAAGAAAGAGTCATCAATGAATTGAAAGAATTACAAAAACCATTTTTAGTCGTACTTAACACTTGCCGCCCATCTGCAAAAGAAACACGGGAATTGATTGCCAAACTCGAAAATGCATATGATGTACCTGTTATTCCTGTTGATTGCGCTCAATTAAATTCTGATGATATCTATGCCATTTTACAAGAAGTACTTTATGAGTTTCCAGTAAAAGAAGTTAATATTACCTTACCTAAATGGGTAGAAGAACTAGAAACAGCTCATTGGCTGCGAGGTAAATTTGATGGAGCAGTACGAGAAGTTGTACAATACGTAAGGCGACTTCGCGACATTGACAAAGCCATCGATGATTTATCAGGGTATGATTTTATAGCCGATGTCATTTTACATGATATGGATCTTGGTAATGGTATTGCTGTTGTTGAGATCACAGCAAGAAATGATTTGTTCTATCAAGTATTAGAAGAACTAACGGGTTTTACCATTTCGGGTGAGCATCATTTATTACGACTGATGCAAGATTTATCAGTGGCAAAACGGGAATATGATAAGATAGCCGACGCTCTTGAACAAGTGCGTCAAACAGGGTATGGTATCGTATCTCCACAACTCGATGAAATGGTATTAGAAGAGCCTGAGATTATTAGAAATGGTAATCGATTTGGGGTAAGACTTAAGGCTTCTGCTCCTTCGCTGCATCTCATTAGAACAGATGTGCAAGCTGAAATTTCACCAATCATTGGCAGTGAAAAACAAAGTGAAGAACTTATTCAATACTTAATGAGAGAATTTGAGGGTGAACCAGAAAAGATTTGGCGTACCAATTTATTTGGAAAATCCCTCAACTCCTTAGTACGTGAAGGTATTCAAAATAAACTAGCCAGTATGCCAGAAAACTCGCAAATGAAATTACGTGATACACTGCAAAAAATTGTTAATGATGGTAGCGGTGGATTAATTTGTATCATTTTTTGAGTAAAAAATTAGCCAATCTTTACAGATTGGCTAATTTTTTATTATTTATACTTGTTTTTTATCATATATTAATGCTATAATGTCTTCTGAGAGTAGATAAACATCCATATGTGTAATACTGAAAGGGGATTAAGCTGTGATTGGTCAAAAAGCTGTATTTTTTTTAGTTCGAGAAGAAATTTTACCTGAAGCAATTAAGAAAACAATTAAAGTCAAAGATATGTTGAAACGTGGTGAAGCACGTACAATTAACGAAGCTGTAGAAAAAATGGAATTAAGCCGTAGTGCTTATTATAAATACAAAGATTATGTATTTCCTTTTTATGAAGCAAGTAAGGAGAAAATTATTACTCTAGCACTATTGCTAGAGCATAAGCAAGGAGTATTGTCAAAAGTTCTCAATACGATTGCTTATGATCGTGGTAGTGTATTGACAATTAATCAAGGCATACCATTACAAGGTGTCGCCAATGCTACGATTTCAATTGAAACGGCTGAATTAGCCATTGATTTAGAAGCTTTGTTAGATAAAGTTAGAATGATAGAGGGTGTAAAGAGGTTGGAAGTCTTAGGCCAGGCCTAAAAGGAGGAATTATCATGGAAAAAGTAATCAATGTTGGTTTATTAGGTATGGGAACCGTCGGGACTGGTGTTGTTAAAATATTAACACGAAACGCCCATGATATTTTACAAAAAGTTGGCATGTCTGTCAATGTAAAAAAAATTATGGTACGTCAGCTTGATAAACCTAGAACTGTAGAAAGCAATGCTGAATTTACTACAGATATTGAAGATATTCTTAATGATAAAGAAATTGACATTGTTGTTGAATTGATGGGTGGCATGGAGCCGGCTAGAGAATATATTTTGCGTGCGTTACGTGCTGGTAAACATGTTGTTAGTGCAAATAAAGATGTTGTAGCCAAATTTGGTCAAGAAATACTGGAAGTGGCTGCCGAACATAAAGTCGATTTTTTATTTGAAGCCAGTGTAGCTGGTGGAATTCCAATTATCAGACCGCTGAAACAATGTCTAGCTGGGAATAAAATTAGCGAAGTTGTAGGAATTATTAATGGTACAACAAATTATATGCTCACTAAAATGACTAGTGAAGGTCTCGATTTTAATAGTGTGTTAGCCGAAGCCCAGGCCAAAGGGTATGCGGAAGCTGATCCAACTGCTGATGTTGGAGGATTTGATGCAGCCCGTAAAATCGCAATTTTAGCATCCATTGCATTTAGTAGCAGAGTTTCTATTGATGATGTTTATGTCGAAGGCATTACAAATATTTCGAAAGAAGATATTGGTTATGCTAAAGAACTGGGATATGTAATCAAGCTATTAGCGATTGCAAAAGATGATGAGCGTGGTATTGACGTACGCGTACATCCGGCATTTATTTCCACAACTCATCCTCTTGCTTCTGTAAATGATGTTTTTAATGCCATTTATATCAAAGGTGATGCTGTAGGTGAAACTATGTTTTATGGTCGTGGTGCTGGAGAAATGCCAACAGCTAGCGCTGCAGTTGCTGATATTATTGATGTGGCTCGTAATACTAAGCATAACGCAAATAGCCGTATTTTATGCACGTGCTTTGAAAATAAAAGTTTTTGTCCTGTTGAACAAACTGAATCTCCTTACTATATCCGATTGTTAGTTCAGGATAAGCCTGGTGTTTTAGCGGCGATCGCTGGTGCCTTTGGTGCTCAGGAAGTGAGTTTACATTCAGTTATTCAAAAAAGTAAAGTCGCAGATTGTTCAGAACTTGTGTTGATTACCAATCGAGTTGTTGATGTAAGTTTACGCTCGGCAATTAATACATTGATTGGTCTGCCAGTCGTTAATAAAGTTTGTAATGTAATTAGGGTCGTTGCAGATCATTTGGATTAATGATACCTGATGAGATGGGAGAGGGAATATGTCAGTATCTGTAAAAGTTCGTGTGCCAGGAACGACAGCCAATTGTGGACCGGGTTTTGATGCAGTGGGGATAGCTTGTACGATTTATAATGATTTGGAATTAACCTTATCGACAGAAGGTAGCTTGGTTATTGAAGTAGAAGGTGAGGGAGCAAGTCTTATTCCGACTGATGATAAAAATATTGTATGGCAAGTCATACAAAAGGTATTTGAAAAAGTGGGAAAACAGTATCAAGGTATTCATATTAAAATGAATAACCAAATTCCTTTATCTCGTGGTCTCGGTAGTAGTGCGGCTGCGATTGTAGCTGGGCTTTTTGCAGCGAATGTGGCAACGGGTAATACTTTAAGCAAAGATGACCTTCTAGATATGGCGACAGCTATTGAAGGGCATCCAGATAATGTTGCACCTGCAATTTTTGGTGGTATTACTACGAGTGTAGTAGAGGGGAAAAAAGCGCGTTATTTGCGTTTTGTGCCACCTGCAAAATTGAACATGATCGTTGCAATACCAGATTTTAATTTGTCAACTCATGCAGCGCGCCAAGTACTGCCAGAAACCGTTCCATTTAAAGATGCAGTTTTCAATATTAGTCGAACAGCCCTCGTTATAGGTGCTCTATGTCAAGGGGAATTTCAACATTTACGTTATGCCCTAGCAGATAAAATTCATCAGCCTTATCGAGAACATTTAATTCCCGGTATGGGGCAGGTATTTGATGCAGCGTTAGAGAAAGGTGCACTTGGGGTAGCATTAAGTGGTGCTGGACCGTGTCTAATTGCTTTTGCTCAAGATCGTTGTGAAGAAGTTGGCTTTGGGATGGTAGAGGCCTTTGCGAACAATCAAATTTCTGCCAAGTATCTGGTGCTGGATATTGATACAGAAGGTGCAAGAGTAATTGATTAATTTTTTCTAAAACATTGACATAATGCCATAAAAAAGGTAAAATAGATTTTGTCAGTCGGGGTGTGGCGCAGCTCGGTAGCGCGTCTGTCTGGGGGGCAGAAGGTCGCAGGTTCAAATCCTGTCGCTCCGACCAGTAAATCCAGTACTCGTAAGGATTTAGATCACTATTTTATGTTAACTTGCGTCTTATGGTTAAAATTAGTGGACAAAATTAATAAATGTACATTGTAGAAGGGCATACTAATTGTTAGTATGTCCTTTTTTGCTTTGTGGGATTTTTAAATTATTAAGGATATTTTGCATAACATTAGCTGTTTGTTTTTCGGTTGATTCTAAAGAATGAATATATGTTTTCATTGTAAATGATTTATCGGCATGTCCTAATTTTGCGGATACGCTAGCAATATCAATACCACCTTTCAAGAGATAGCTGCCAGACATATGACGGAGTAAATGTGGGCTCATCTTAGAGATGCCGTTATTCTCACAGAATCGTCTAATAAATCAATTAAAAGCATGTGGGTGACCTACAGAGCCATCAGCTTTTGTAAATACCCATTTATCTGCAGATGTTGGATTGGCATCAAGGGGAACTATCTTCTGACTTTTACAACGCCGCTTGAAAGAAGCATCCACTTCATTCTTCCAACGTAATAATAAATACATAACATCTTCTGGCGCAGACAGTTTGCGATAGCTGCTATCACTTTTAGTATCTTTCTCAAGAAGTCCTGTATTGCGAACATATACAATGGCTCGCTCTATGGATATTGTATTTTCGTCAAAATTTACATCTTGCCATTTTAAACCGAAAATCTCTTCGCGTCTTAATCCTAAAGTGAACGCTAATAAAATCCAAAGCTGATGTTTTGCTACATCGCATTTATCTAATTTATTAAAAAAGTTGATAGTTCGATTTCATTTAGTATTTTCTTGCGAGTTTTTGCTCGTTTAGGTTTTGTAACATCATTACATGGGTTATTAATGAGTAACTTCCACTTAACGGTAGCACTTAGCAGGACGTTTAATAAAGTAAAATGTTGTCTGATAGTATTGGGGCTAAAAGGTTCATCGCCTTGCGCTGCAGTCGGTTCACTTAATTGGTCTATAAATTCTAAAATATGCTTAGGTAGTATTCTATCAATACGTAGGTGTCCAAGGCCTGATTTAACACGTGTAAAAAGATAATCATTATGTGATTGCTAAGACACAACGTAGCAAAGGGGAGTCATGTATTAGTGAACTATCTAACCCTATAATGGGCGGTGCACCTTCTCCTACATAATAAATATGATGAAAAGATTTTTAATAGGTCTACTCTACGAAAATGGTGCAGCAAGCCGAACCGGTTTAGCTGCACTTTTGCTTATCCTGTTGCCAATGTTGGTATTACTAGTGCTTACAGGGTACATGATTGTAGCCGAAAAGGACTTTGTAAAATACGATAGTTATATAGGCGCAGCAGAATGGCTTATCACAGTAGGTACTGGCCTGCTTGGATACAACAAAACAATTACATTAAAAAATAATGGGGGTAATCAATAATGACTGAAGAAGAATTAGCTTATGAAATTGCAAAAGGGATTGGAGTAACTAGCATAGAGGGGAAATATGGTAGCGTGACATGCTCTACAGCAGGAGACTATCCTTCTATGGGTATTTCCCAGTGGGAAGGCCTTAATGGAGGTAGAGGTGATACTTTACTTAGTTATATTGATGGTGGGGACTATTTTGCAGGACGTACCTATTCGGATATTAAAGGTAATGGAGAAAAAGGTGACTTATCTTCATTACTTGATTCCCCACAAGGGCAAGAAGCGCAAAATATTATCCTTGCACAGGATTGCTTAGAAATGTACATTCCTGAATTGAAAAAAGTGCCAGGCCTTGAAGGAAAGTGCTTGATATATGCAGGGATGTGGTGTCCTACTAGTCACAGCACAGTTAGACGATTCTTGCAGAATCGCGCTGACGAATATGATCTTACCGATCTCGAAGTATTACGAGATATTTTCCGCGATCAGTACTATATTGCAGCATCAGTGAGCGAAGAAAATGCTGAAGGATATGCTAATAGAGCAGATACTACCTATGATTATGTAGTAGGGCTTGATATGTAATGGCGTCTAACCTCGTCAATAATCACTTGCAGGGCATCGTAGACAAAGATAAAAATAACCACCTGTCAAAACGTCCTCATGATGTAAAAATCATCGAGGGCGTGGCAGGTGGTTTTTATGATGAAATTGAGAAATTAAGAGAAAGAAGGTATTCAAAATGGAAAAAGTAAAGGAGTATGTAAATGAAAACAAGAAAAATATTATCATTGCTGTTGTGTTGTTTGTTGGCGTTATCGTTGCCTACAATGTGTTCAGCGCAGGTAATGTATCAACTGACAGAATCACATCTAACACAGTTAGAGAACAACTTGAATCAGTTGGAGATCAACAACAACGAGCAGGACAGACAATTACAACAAGCCAATCAATTACTACAGAAATCCAACGATCAAATAACGTTATTAGATCAACAAATAGAGAAATTGAATCAACAATTAACAATAGCCAACAACTCAATAAATCAAGCGCAGATTGCATTAAAGACAGCCAACGAATCCTTCGAGAAGCTAGAGCAAGCAGAAAAGTCGAAAATTAGATCATTGACTTTGCAACGAGATCTTAGTTTTATTGCTATTGGTTATCTATTAATTAAAAAATAGTTTTAGTCCGTCTTTCCTTAATTGGCGAGACGGACTTTTTTTATGTCTAAAAATAGATAAAATGTTATAATATTCTTAAAAGTTAAGTCGGATTAGTAATTTATTGTGTCGCAAGAGAAAAATGAGATATATGAAAGATGTAAGACAACTCAACAAATAGTAATTTGATGTACAGGTTATTTAATAATCTTTCAGACAAAACATAACACAAAAAGTCGGGAACAACCGCTTGGAAAGAGATAAGATATATGTACAGACAGGGGTGATGATTATGGGATGGATTGAAGGAATCAGTGAAGCTATAAACTATATTGAGGAGAATATCACTGAAGAAATCGCAATAGAAAATATTGCAAAAAAAACATTTATGTCTCCGTTCTATTTCCAAAAAGGCTTTGCAATGCTTTGTGGTTTTACGGTCGGAGAGTACATCAGACAACGTAGACTTACCCTTGCCGGCAGTGAGCTTGTTTCCACTGATGAAAAAATCATTGATATTGCACTGAAATATGGCTACGACTCACCGGATAGTTTCACAAAAGCTTTTACTCGATTTCATGGTGTCACACCTACTGCTGTTCGAAAAGATGGAGCAATGATTAAATCGTTTGCTCCGCTGAAAATCAAATTTTCATTGGAAGGCGGTTATATTATGGATTACAAAATTGTTGAAAAAGATTCGTTTACTGTCATGGGCGTGTCAAAGGTGTTTAAATATGATATTGCAACTACAAAAATTCCACAGTTTTGGACAGAGCATTATCAAACAGGAAAGGGGAAATTTGTATGCGGAATGTACGGAGTTTGCATAGATGAAAGTATGGGTTCAAATGAGTTTGAATATTTGATTGCAGACAATTACAATCCATCTATAGAAATACCTAATGGTTTTGTTACAAAGATTATTCCTAAACACACGTGGGCTGTTTTTGCTTGCAAGGGCGCAATGCCGAAATCTCTGCAAGATGTGAACAGAAAAATCTTCTCGGAATGGCTGCCTAGTTGCAAGGATTATGAAATTGCAGCAGGTTACAATATTGAAATGTACACCAATCTGGCTGATTATCCGCAAGGCAATCAAGATGAAAACTACTACAGCGAAATTTGGATTCCTGTTTTAAAAAAAATAACTACGTAAAAGAGAATAATTCGGAGTTCATCAAATTCCAATTTGTAGATTTGATGTAACATAATTTTAGATTCAGTTCTGTCGTATATTTCATATTTTACGTCATAACAGTCACAAAATAGTAGTACCATTTTTGATTTATAGTTGATTGTAAATGGTAAATACTGTCTTGTGGCTGCTTTTTACATTAATCGTTGCCGTACCCCTCTTACTCATAATAGGGTAGACGGCTTTTTTATTTATGAAAATGAATAATATAACCATAATTTGATTATTAATAATATTTATTTACTAATAATATTTATTGTTGTATAATACATTTATTGAATTTCAATAATTATCCTGTAATGTGTTAATGATAAGATATATATAAAAGATATGAAAAGGTAAATTATGGATACTGCAAAAGAATGGCGGGATTATCCAATTGTAATTTTTGCTGGAATCTTAGTACTATATACTGTCAGTAAGTCGGTTATTGCACTATTAAATTGAAAGCATCGTCCTAATAATTAAATTAGGATGATGCTTTTTATCTTCATTTTATGGTTGGCGTCGGTTAATTTTAGAGATATGTAAATATTATCCTGGGTACCAGGTGGTTTAGTTGTTGCGTATTTAATATATTTTGCAGTTAGGGAGTGATTTATAAGTGGAACGTATTTTTGAGTCAGAAGATAAGTTAAAAGCATTTATCAGCGAAAATGTTATTACCACGATGGAAGCAGCCGAGATTTTAGGTTGTTCCAGGCGAAATATTGATAAGCTAGTGCAAAAGGGAAAGTTGATTCCGGTCAAGCAAACATTACGTGATAAGTTGTTTTTGAAAAATGATATATTGGATCGGATTGAAAAATAGTACAGCAGCGCAATTAAAAATATTGTGATCAGTGTAAATAAGTAAAGCTGTCTAATTTTGATATCTGAAAGCGAAGCCCCTATCAGGTCATAATTGACTTGGTAGTTTTTTTTATTTATAAATAAGAAAAATATTTTTAGGAATTCATTTTTACAAAATTTTCAACTATTTATACATATAATAGATAAATAGTGAAAATATTAAGGATGTGTGGCATGGAAAAACAAATCACTATTGATGAGAACCGAATCTTGATAAAATTGAATGGTAGAATGTATCTTGAGGACTCTGTAATTTTAAGACAAGAACTGCTGGGGTATCTAGATGAGAAGTATAATAAATGTATTGTTGATATGAGTGCCGTAAATTATATTGATGCTTCAGGGATTGGGACCTTGGTTGCGCTCCGCAATCAATCTCATTGTTTAGGAGGTAGTCTTAAAGTTGCGGGATTAAAAGGTATAGTCAAAGAACTTTTTAAAATAACGCGGTTTGAAGAAAGTTTTACAGAATAAAAGAGAATATAATAGATGTAAAGAAATTAATCACCTGCCAAACTGGTAATAATGATATGCCAAAGGCAGGTGGTTATTTTGACATTAGTAGGTATCTTTCACTTTTTAATCTGCAAGGGATTAATCTACACTTACTTTTCTTTGATTCTCGATCACTCTGATTACTAACGTCACTAGTAGGCGCGCTAATTTGGGACTTGCTTGATAACTATCTTTTGGTAATTAACTTTACTCACCTCTTTACCGTGTAATACTAGCCCTTGAATATTAGTAGCATTTAATATCACTTCTTTTACACAGGATTCCCGCAAGGTAATAAAAAATACCCAGCGGGAGGCTGGGTAGACACAATCGCTGTTTTAGTTTATTATTATCAGTGATTAGCAGTAAAAATACTGCACCTTACGGTGTGTTTTAAGGTGCAAAAACATGTTCAAAACTGATAAAATAATTATAAAGCAAGATGATGTAATAGGTGAAAGGTTATTGATTTTAATGGGCTGGATGGCTTTTACGTATCCGTAATGTTTAGTAAACTAGACGTAAATTCCTGTCTGGGGGGCAGAAGGTCGCAGGTTCAAATCCTGTCGCTCCGACCAGTTCATTCATATATACAGAGAACTTCTCCTACATCAGAATTTTGATGTAGGAGTTTTTGCTTTAATAAAAAAGGGGTTATGATATGGAAAAATTAGAACAAGAACATTGCCAATCGACTGTGATAAAAAAAGGTCTCTACCGCCACTATAAAAATAAATTATATGAAGTTTTGGATGAGGCGACGCACAGTGAGAGTCTTGAAGTCATGATTATATATCGGGCTTTATATGGGAATTATGGTTTGTGGGTAAGACCCAAAAAAATGTTTCTCGAAGAGGTCTTATACGAAGGTGTGAAAGTTCCAAGGTTTTCTTATCTCGGTGAAAATGGCGAGAGTCTGATTTGTTTTGAATGGAGTGGAAAAAAGAGCTACTAACATGGCTAGTAGCTCTTTTGGACTAAATTATTATGTATAAAATTATTTAGTCGCAAAGCGATTTTCTTTTGCCTTTTTCGCTGCTTGTTTGGTCGCGTAGAACTGAGAACTTTTAGTTGCGGTTTTCATGTTCTTATAGCTATCTTTATCAGAAATTTTTCCCATACAATCACCTCCATATGTAAAGTATTTCCCAACATATTTTGATTCATCATCAATGTGAGAGGAAATCAGTTTGTGCATATACTATATTACTACGATACGATATCAGGGTGCCACCTTTATTTACAATAAATGATGAAATTTGAATTAAGAAAGACAATTTGAAATGACTTGGTCATCGGATCATTTTAATAGCAGGAAATTTACTGGGAATCGACGAATGATACTATAATGAATAGTATGGAAAGACCGGCAATGATATTGAGGTGAATGAAATGAGTGCATTACACGAGATACAAAGTACAGTACAAAAAACGGCGGAAGCTATTTCAGATGTTTTGAAGATTGAAGTAGAAATTGCCGATGTCAATCTTGTTAGAGTGGCTGGCACTGGTCAATATAAAGAGCAGTGTGGACATGTTATGTTAGATGGGTTTGTTTATCGGCATGTACTAAACACAGGTAATACAGTGGTGATTGAAAATCCAGGATATCACGATCTTTGTCATCCGTGTCCTCGGCGTGGACAGTGCTTTGAAAGTGCGGAAATGGCCTCTCCTATTATGCTGGAAGGAAAACCTGTTGGTGTGATTGGATTGGTGAGTTTTGACCCTATACAAGCTGAACGTTTACTTGATAATAAGGAATGGATGCTTCAGTTTATTGTTAAGATGGCAGAACTCATTGCGGGTAATTTGACGGGAAGGGTAATTGATGAAATACCAGTTCAGCCACCTCTGAATTTGGATAACTTGGAGAAAGATGCGATTGTTAAGGCTTTGGCTGAGGTTTCTGGTAATGTACGCAGCAAAGATAAAGCTGCCAAATTATTAGGTATCAGTCGTGCAACTTTGTACCGCAAAATCAGAGAATATGAGATTATATAAAAATTTTTATATAGAATATATAAAAGAGTAGACAACTGTCTCAAAATGAGATAGAATAAGTTCAAGAAATAAAAATTCTATTTAAGTTATCCATTGAAAATTTTTATCTAAGTTTATATAGTAAAATTTTAATTATGAGCAGCGGCGCTCTAAAAAAGGAAGTTTCATTCCTTTTTTAGAGCGCTTTTTTATTTGCAGAATCAGAAAATAGTTCAATTTTCCGTTCTGGCAAAAGCAACTAAGATTTTAGCCTATATTACAGTTTGGCGTAATCCGAGTTTACTTTAAGAAAGAAGGTGATTAGATTTTTATCATTAATAAATATTTTAAAAAAAATAGAAATAAAATAATGGAGGAATCAAATTATGAGTACATCAAAAAATACTCATCCCGTGGATGAAAAATTACCTTTCGGTCAATTGTTCTTATATGGTCTGCAACATGTATTAGCTATGTATGCTGGTGCTGTCGCAGTGCCCCTCATTTTAGGGAATGCTTTGGGACTGGGCAAAGAACAAATTATTTACTTAATCAATGCAGATCTATTTACTTGCGGAATTGCAACATTAATTCAAACCTTAGGATTTTGGAAAATGGGCATTAAAATTCCTGTGATTCAAGGAGTTACTTTTGCGGCGGTAACGCCAATGATTCTGATTGGAAAAACCCATGGTTTAACAGGTGTATATGGTTCAGTTATTATCGCTGGTATCATAACTTTTTTAGTGAGTCCTTATTTTAGTCGTCTGATTCGTTTTTTCCCCCCTGTAGTGACAGGTTCGATTATTACGATTATTGGTGTGTCCTTGCTGCCAGTTGCTGTACGATGGGCTGGTGGTGGCGTTCCAAGTGCGAAAAATTTTGGTGATATGCAGTTTATTGGTCTTGCATTCGTTGTTCTAGCACTCGTTGTTTTCTTTTATCGTTATTTTAAAGGATTTTTGAGTAACATTGCTGTTTTATTAGGTCTCATTGCAGGTCTATTACTAGCCATTCCATTTGGATTAGTAAATTTTTCGGGTGTAACAACAGCGGCATGGGTTGGAGTTACTACACCTTTTGCTTTCGGTATGCCTACCTTTGATGTTCCTTCGATTATCGCCATGACACTTGTTATGTTGGTTGTTATGACAGAAACAACAGGTGATTTTATTGCGATCGGTGAAATTGTTGATAAGCCTGTTACCCAAGAGGATTTAACGAGAGGACTACGGGCTGATGGTTTTTCCACTATGCTGGGTGGTATTTTAAATGCTTTCCCATATACTGCCTATGCTCAGAATGTTGGTCTCGTTGGTTTGACTCGTGTGAAAAGTCGCTATGTTGTAGCAGCTGCTGGCGGAATTCTTGTAGTCTTAGGTCTATTTCCTAAAGTCGCAGCCGTTGTTGCTTCTATTCCTACACCTGTATTGGGTGGAGCAGGTATTGCAATGTTTGGTATGGTTATGGCCAGTGGGGTTAAAACCCTTTCCAAAGTGAAATTTGAAGGGACTCATAATCTGATGGTGGTAGCAGTGAGTATTGCGGTAGGCTTAATTCCCTTAGCGGTACCTACTATTTATCAAAAATTTCCGATGGAACTACAAGTTATTTTAAATAGTGGAATTACTGTTGGTAGTGTTGTCGCAATCCTATTAAATGCTCTGCTGAATAAAGTAGATGCGGCATAAGCAAGTTGATATAGTGCAATAAGAATTTGTATCTATGGTTGGTCTGTCAGGAATGAGTTAGAGAACATTCCTGACGATTGCCGTTTATAATATTTCATGTAATTTATATAGAGTTTCAATCATGATATAGTGAGATAAACTCTATATAATAATTAATATGGATGAGTTAGTTTATTCTAGTTGCGTTATTAGTTGAAAATTTGTAATATTGAGAAAAAGAGAGTAGTTATACGGAATAAACTAATCGATAATGGAGGAATTATTATGGCAAAGTTAAATGTAACGATTTGTGGTCTAGAATTTGTAAATCCAGTTATGCCTGCTGCTGGGCCGCCAGTAAAGGATGGAGCTATGTGTCAAGCTGCAGCGCAAGGTGGTGCTGGGGGGATTGTAACTAAGACGATTTCAGTCGAGCCAGCAGATGTACCTCGGCCTTGTATGGCAGAAATTAAAGGTGGATTTTTAAATACGGAGCTTTGGTCTGAATTGCCCAAAGAGCAATGGCTTGCGACTGAATATCAATTGGCTAAGGATACAGACTTACCAGTAATTGTTGGCCTGGGTTATACGGCTGACCAAATTGCAGAATTAGCACCCTTAGTTCGTCCTTATGCTGCCGCCTTAGAATTGTCGACCCATTATGTTGGGAATGATATTTCGCCCATTATTAATGCATTAAAGGCTGCAAAAGCAGCTGTGGACATTCCTGTCTTTATGAAAATGAGCCCACATCCTAACATTCAGGAAATTGCAAAAGCTGTGGAAGAGGCAGGTGCTGATGGCTTAGTCATGATAAATTCTTTTGGTCCTTGTTTTGGTATTGATATTGAGACTGGTTTGCCATTAATGGGGAGTTCAGGAGGTTATGGCTGGTTATCAGGCGCTGCGATTAAACCCCTAGCTTTACGTTGTATTTATGATGCTGCACGCGTAGTGAACATTCCAATCATTGGTGTTGGAGGAGTGACAAACGGTCGTGATGTGGCAGAAATGTTTATGGCAGGTGCCTCAGCGGTGCAAGTGTGTACGGAAGCCATTCTAAAAGGCCCTACTGTTTACGGAAAAATTGTAAAAGAATTAAATGATTTTTTAGATAGTCATGGTTATGAATCAGTGGATGAAATTAAAGGCTTGACCATTCGCAAAATGGCTGAACAAAAGATGCAGCGCCAATTGCAGGTACCAGTAGTTGATATGAAAAAGTGCATCTTGTGTGGTCGTTGTGAAATTAGCTGTGCTTATGATGCTATTTCTAAAAAAAATTGGCTGAAGATTGATGGAGAAAAGTGTTTTGGCTGCGGTTTATGTATCAGCCGTTGTCCTAAACAAGCTTTGAGAATGCCATAAAAATTTTTTTACCTATAGCTTAGAAGAAAGGAGTCTATATAATGGCGACGATATTGACAGGGGGAACAGTTGTCACTGCTGCTGATTGTTATCAAGCAGAGGTGCGGATTGAAGGCGAAAAAGTAGTAGCCATTGGTCAAGATGTATTCCAACCTGGAGATCATCACATTGATGTTGAGGGATGTTTTTTATTTCCTGGTGGAATTGATCCTCATACACATTTTGATCTGCCTGTAGGTGATATAAAAACGGCTGATGATTTTGTCAGTGGTACGCGGGCAGCAGCTGTCGGCGGTACAACAACAGTGATTGATTTTGCTACACAGAACAAAGGTGAAAGTTTAGCTACAGCCTTGTTCAATTGGCATGAGAAAGCCCGTGGACAAAGTTATATAGACTATGGTTTTCATCTGGCTATCAGTGAAGTGACAAAGGATGTACTTGAAGAGATGACTACCTTGATTTCTAAGGAAGGTGTTTCATCCGTTAAGTTATATATGGCTTATAAAAATATTTTACAAGTCGATGATGGTGCACTGCTCAAAGTGTTAAAACTTGCAAAAAAAGCAGGTCTATTGGTTTGTGTACATTGCGAGAATGGGGATGTCATTGATGTATTGGTGAATGAAGCGCAAAACAAAGGGCAAATTGAGCCGCGTTATCATCCCTTGACTCGTCCTATTGCCATTGAACGGGAAGCCACTGGTCGCGCTATTTGTCTTGCTGAACTGGCTGATGCACCTCTTTATATTGTTCATGTAAGTTCAGGAGCTGCTCTAGAGATGGTGGAGCAGGCTAGACTGAAAGGATTTCCAGTCTATGCTGAAACGTGTCCTCAGTATTTGTTGTTAGATGATTCCTACTATGAAACCTCAGACTTTAGTGGAGCAAAGTATGTTCTATCACCACCCCTGCGGCCTGTTTCTAATCAAAAGGCCTTGTGGGCAGGTTTAGACAGTAGCAGCGTGGCTACTGTTGGATCAGATCATTGCTCTTTTAATTTAAAGGGTCAAAAAGAAAAGGGGCTAAAGGACTTTTCCCAAATACCCAATGGGGGCCCTGGGGTGGAAAATCGATTTGGCCTATTATATACCTATGGCGTCGCTAATGGAAAAATTAATCTCAATCAGTTTGTTGCACTGACATCGACGAATGCTGCTAAATTGTTTGGTTTATTTCCCCGTAAAGGAACCATCGCCGTAGGAAGTGATGCGGATTTAGTTGTGTGGGATCCTACTGTGCAAGAAGTGATCACAGCAAAAAAACAGATGCAGCAAGTGGATTACAATTTATATGAAGGATTTTGTCAACAAGGTAAAGCTCGTCATGTATTTTTACGTGGCCAACATCTTGTTAAGGAAGGTATTTTGCAGGAAGAGGGACCTGCTGGCTCCTATCTGAGGCGTACATCATACTGTGAAGGGAGGGATGGCAGTGTTTGAATTTAAAGTGAATGGTCATGAGGTTATCGTTGCTGAAGAAATGAATCTATTGGAATTTCTTAGAGAAGATATACGCTTAACTTCAGTAAAAAATGGTTGTGGCGAAGGGGCCTGTGGGGCTTGTATGGTCCTTGTTGATGGAAAAACAGTTAGGGCGTGCCTTTTGACAACGAGTAAAGTACATGGAAAAAACATCATCACGGTCGAAGGATTAACAGATCAAGAAAAAGAGATTTATACTTGGGCTTTTGGCAAAGCAGGAGCTGTTCAATGTGGTTTTTGTATACCGGGAATGATCATTAGCGCGAAAGCATTATTAGATGGAAATCCTACGCCAACGATAGAGAATGTAAAAATGGCGATTAATGGAAATCTCTGTCGCTGTACTGGTTATGTGAAAATTGAAGCTGCAATCATGCTGGCGGCTAAAGCTTTTCGCGGTGAAATACTGCCAGAGTCTCTAGAGCCAGGTAGCCGTATTGGTGTAGGTAAAGTCAGAGTGGATGCCAAAGAAAAGGTACTAGGAACAGGTCAATATGTGGATGACCTGCAGGTAGAGGGAATGCTTTACGCGGCTGTCCTTCGGACTCAATATCCTCGGGCCTTGGTAAAAAAAATCGATATTTCAGCAGCTCTTTTGTATCCTGGGGTGGAGAGTGTGCTAACGGCCAAGGATGTTCCAGGGGAACGGTTTTTAGGTCATCTCGTTCATGACTGGCCCGTAATGATTGCCGAAGGCGAAGAAACCAGATATATTGGTGATTCTCTGGCTTTAGTGGCTGGCATATCAAAACAAGTTGTTCGTCATGCCTTAGAGTTGATTAAAGTTGATTATGAAGAACGCACACCCATATTGACACCTGAAGAAGCCTTGGCAGAAGGTGCACCGATTCTTCATCCTAAAGGAAATCTATTAGCGAATATTCAATTGGAACGTGGTCATGTTGCACAGGCCATTGCTGAGGCAGCTCATGTCGTAACCTATACCTATAAGACACCGCCTACTGAACATGCTTTTATGGAGCCAGAAAGTGCTTTGGCAGTGCCAAACTCAAATGGTACCTTGACTGTATATACGGGCGGGCAAAGTGTTTATGATGAGCATCATGGAATAGTAGCCATGCTTGGTGTAGCAGGAGAAAAAATTCGGGTTATTAGCAAACTTGTAGGTGGTGGTTTTGGCGGTAAAGAAGATTTATCTGTACAACATCATGCTGCTTTACTGGCATGGCATACGCAAAAACCAGTAAAATTGACCCTAAGTCGTAAAGAAAGTATATTAGTACATCCCAAACGTCATCCAATGAACATGGAATTTACCACAGCTTGTGATGCAGAAGGCAAAATCACGGCAGTGAAGGCATATATTGTAGCGGATACGGGAGCTTATGCTTCCCTTGGAGGACCTGTATTACAGCGGGCTTGTACGCATGCTGCTGGTCCCTATGAAATTGAAAATATCCAAATTGAGGGAATTGGTGTCTATACAAATAATCCGCCTTATGGAGCTTTCCGTGGTTTTGGCGTGACTCAATCTTGTTTTGCTATGGAAAGTAATTTAAATGTATTAGCTCAGCGGCTCCAACTATCACCTTGGGAAATTCGTTTTCGTAATGCGATTGAACCTATGAAGATTTTACCGAATGGGCAAATAGCTGACGAGGGTACAGCATTTAAAGAAACATTGCTAGCTGTAAAGAGTATTGTTGAAGCTTATCCAGAGGCTGGAATTGCTTGTGCCATGAAGAATAGTGGAATTGGTGTTGGAGTACCTGATATCGGACGTGTAAAGCTTAAGATACAAGATGGTCGGGTCATGATTTGTACGAGTGCAGCTTGTATGGGGCAAGGGTTGGCTACAGTTATGGTACAGATTGTCGTTGAGGCAACTGCTTTACCTAGTGAATTGATTCAGGTACATGATCCGGATACGGCGATTACTCCGAATGGTGGTACTTCGACTGCTTCGCGGCAAACTTTATTTAATGGGGAGGCAACAAAACTAGCTGCCTTAGACTTACGAGCCGATTTAGAAACCCATTCCTTAGCCGAACTAGAAGGTAAGGAATATTATCGAGAGTATAGCGGAATTACAGATCCTATGAACTCTACAAAAAAGAATCCTGTTAGCCACGTAGCTTATGGCTATGCAACGCAAGTAGTGATTTTAGATGCTGCGGGCAAGGTGGAAAAGGTGATAGCGGCTCATGATATAGGAAAAGCTATTAATCCTATTAATATTGAAGGACAGATTGAAGGTGGAGTGGTCATGGGTCTTGGCTATGCCCTGACGGAAGATTTTCCACTGAAAAATGGTGTACCAACTGCTAAATTTGGTACGTTAGGATTATTGCGTGCTAGTCAAGTACCCAAAATAGAATGTATTTTAGTGGAAAAGAGTTATAGTGAGGTTGCCTATGGTGCGAAAGGCGTTGGGGAGATCGTGACTGTTCCCACAGCGCCTGCTGTGGCAGGTGCTTATTATCAACGAGATGGAAAGATGCGTACCAGTCTACCTCTGCTTGAGACTCCGTACAGTAAGAAGAAATAAAGAAGTTACATTGAAGAATGTGATTGTCATATTGTGCGGCTGTCGAGGATGGGAGTATAGGGCATCGCTTGCTTCCTACGTAACGCCGCTCAACCCTATACTCCCATCCTCGACGATTCTTGTTTAGATTTTTTTATTTAGCCCTATACCCCATTACTGGAGATTGCTCTTCATCATGGCTAATTCAATGTATATCTATCAAAAATTTCATAAAAGGAGATACTAACATGACAAAAAAAATGTCCTGGACTATGAATCAAATGCAAAAAACAACAGGGGTGTCTACGGATTTCCTCAGTTCTTCTGAAATGCAAAAGGTTAAGGCCTTTCATATGAGTTTTCCAGAATATGCTGAAACGCCATTGCGTAGTTTAGAAAATTTATCAAAACGATTAGAAGTAAAGGGGATTTATGTAAAAGATGAATCTTATCGTTTTGGGCTGAATGCCTTTAAGGTACTCGGTGCCTCTTTTGCTATTGCCAAATATTTAGCGAAACGTCTACAACGTGATATTGGAGAATTGAGTTTTTCAATGCTGGCTTCTCCTGAGGTTCGAGAACAATTGGGTGAGATTACCTTTGTGACGGCGACAGACGGTAATCATGGCAGGGGTGTAGCATGGGCTGCTCGTCAATTGCAGCAAAAGTCAGTCGTTTATATGCCTAAAGGATCTTCTTTGACTCGCTTGGAAAATATCCGAGCTGAAGGTGCAACGGCATCCATCACGGAACTTAATTATGATGAAGCCGTTCGATTAGCGGCAGGGAAAGCTGAAGAACATGGTTGGGTGATGGTACAGGATACAGCTTGGGAAGGATATGAGGAAATTCCTGAATGGATCATGCAAGGTTACGGGACTATTGCGACTGAATCACTAGAGCAATTGCAGAGGGTTGGCGTTGAAAAACCAACACATGTTTTTGTGCAAGCAGGTGTGGGATCTTTTGCGGGTGCCATTCAAGGATGTTTTGCCTCATTATTTGGTCATGAACGTCCTAAAACCGTTGTCGTTGAGGCGAATGTAGCTGATTGTCTCTATCAGTCAGCCATTGCTAATGATGAGAAACCAAGAATTGTTGGTGGTGAGATGAATACCATCATGGCTGGTCTGGCGTGTGGCGAACCAAATCATGTGGGCTGGAATATTTTGCGAGATTATAGCGATCTGTTTTTTTCTTGTCCTGATGAAGTCGCAGCAAAAGGAATGCGTATGCTGGGAAATCCGATGGGCTCAGATTGTCGAGTCATTTCAGGTGAATCTGGGGCTGTAACTGCTGGTTTATTGGCTCTTATTTTAGAAAAAGACTGTTTAGCAGAAGTTAAAAAAAGTCTACAACTTAATCAAGATTCTTGTATTCTTCTCATTAGTACTGAAGGGGATACAGATCCTGAAAAATATCGTAGTATCGTTTGGGATGGAGAATATCCGAGTTGTCAATGAGACCGAGGAAAGGTGGAGTGATGATCAATGATGAATGATAAACGCCAAGAAGAATTAATTGAATTATGCCAAGAATTAATTCGCCAAAAAAGCTATTCTGGAGCAG
The DNA here is from genome assembly GCF_042610375.1 of Pelosinus sp. sgz500959. Classification (NCBI taxonomy): domain Bacteria; kingdom Bacillati; phylum Bacillota; class Negativicutes; order Selenomonadales; family Sporomusaceae; genus Pelosinus; species Pelosinus sp. sgz500959. The sequence goes on along the minus strand of NZ_JBGJZL010000008.1, from coordinate 108,670 downwards.
AAGATCAAGTAGTACACAGTATGGAGAAAAAATTTAAAGAACTTGGTTTTGATGATTGTTTTATTGATGAGTATGGCAATATAATCGGACATATTAAAGGGAAAAAGCCAGGGAAAGCTCTGCTGCTTGATGGACATATTGATACGGTACCTGTAGCTGATGCGTCAAAATGGCAACATGATCCTTTTGCCGGTGAGATTGCTGATGGCAGGATTTATGGACGTGGTGCTTCTGATATGAAAGGCGCTGTCAGCGCCATGATGATGGCGGCAGCCTTCTTTGCCGAGGATACCCAGCGTGAATTTTCTGGTGATATTTATGTATCGGGTGTTGTACATGAGGAATGTTTTGAAGGAATCGCTGCACGCATGATTAGTAAAAGGATAAAACCTGATTATGTTGTGATTGGTGAAGCATCAGAACTAAATTTAAAACGTGGTCAACGTGGTCGTGCTGAAATCGTGGTAGAGACTTTTGGAAAACCAGCCCATTCTGCTAATCCAGAAAAAGGCGTCAATGCTGTATATAAAATGGCCCATTTAATTGAAAAAATTCGCCAGCTTGAGACGACTGTTCATCCTGTACTTGGCAAAGGAATTTTGGAACTGACAGATATTAAATCCGCTCCTTATCCTGGGGCATCTGTTGTACCAGAATATTGTCGTGCAACGTATGACAGACGTTTGCTTGTTGGGGAAACAAAAGAATCTGTTCTAGCGCCGATTCAAGAACTCATCAAGACGATCGAGCAAGAAGATCAAGACTTTAAGGCGACTGCATCCTACGCCGTGGGTACGGAAAAATGTCATACAGGAGCAACGATCGAGGGTGAACGTTTCTTTCCTGGATGGTTGTATGATGAGCAAGATGAGTTTGTTCAAGGGGCACTTCAAGGGTTAAACGACGCTGGTATCAATCCAGAAATTACCCAATATTCTTTTTGCACCAATGGTAGTCATTATGCTGGAGAATTAGGTATTAAAACCATTGGTTTTGGACCATCCAAAGAAAATCTAGCTCATACCATTGATGAGTATATTGAAATCGATCAATTAGTTAAAGGGGCTCAGGGCATTTATGGAATTTTAAAATCAGTGCTAACAGTAAAGTAGGTGAGAATGATGAGAACCATCATTATAAACGGCATGATCGTTGATGGTACAGGCGGAAAACCTTTTAGCGGTAATCTAGAAATCCAAAAAGGACGCATTGTGAACGTGGGCCAGATCAAAGAGCAACCAGGTGACAGAGTCATTGATGCAACAGGATTGATTGTTGCCCCAGGTTTTATTGACACTCATAGTCATTCAGACCTGCAAATACTACTAAATCCATATATTGAAGCTAAGATTCGCCAAGGCGTCACCACAGAAGTGTTAGGGCAAGATGGAATTTCTATGGCGCCTTTGCCTCTTACTTATATTAGTCCTTGGCGTAAAAATTTGGCTGGACTTGATGGTGATAGTGATGAACTTGATTGGACCTATAAAACGGTGGATGGTTATTTGGAGCGGATGGAAAAGCAAGGAGTAGGCCTTAATGAAAGTTATCTGGTTCCCCATGGCAATATCCGTATGGAGGCTATGGGGCTGGATAATCGCCAACCAACTGAGGCTGAAATTCATAAAATGTGTGCAATTACCCGGCGTGAGATTGAATCGGGCGCTTATGGACTGTCGACAGGTTTGATCTATATGCCGTGCGCTTACTCGCGAACCCAAGAAATGATTGATATGTGCAAAGTTGTAGCTGAATACGATGGCGTTTTTGTTGTACATCAACGTAGTGAAGCAGATACGATTTTAGAATCAATGGCAGAAGTCATTGAGATTGGCCGGCAGTCAGGAGTTAAGATTCACTTCTCTCATTTTAAAGTTTGTGGCAAAAAAAATTGGCATGTCATTGATCAAGTAGTAGAGTTGTTAGCACAGGCGCAGGCCGAAGGAATTCGAGTGTCTTTTGATCAATATCCTTATGTCGCTGGTAGTACCATGCTCGGTGTGATTCTACCACCGTGGGCTCACGATGGAGGGACAGATAAACTCTTAGAGCGACTGCTAGATCATGAATTGCGGCAAAAAATGATTGATGATATGGAGCAAGGCTTGCCAGGTTGGGATAATTTCGTTGATTTTGCAGGAGTCGATCAGATTTTTGTTACGAGTGTAAAAACGTCTGCAAACCAAGACCTCATTGGCAAAAGTTTGCTAGAAATCGGTCAAATACGCGGAAAAGATGCTTATCAAGCAACGTTTGACCTTTTATATCAAGAAGAAAATGCTGTTGGGATGGTTGATTTTTATGGTATAGAAGAGCATGTCATTCGTTTTTTAACTTGTCCAGAGCAAAATGTTTGTACCGATGGACTGCTCGGTGGTAAACCTCATCCTCGTGTATTTGGCTCATTCCCACGCGTCTTAGGTAAATACGTACGGGAGGAGCAAGCCTTGTCTTTAGAAAGCGCAGTAAGAAAGATGACAGGTAAACCGGCTGAGGTATTTGGTTTGGCAAAACGAGGACTCCTTAAAGTTGGCTGCTATGCAGATATCGTGATCTTTAATGAAGCAACAGTGGGAGATCGAGGAACCTATGTTGATCCAGTTCAGTATCCAGTAGGGATTGAGCATGTATTGATTAATGGTTATCATGTGGTCGATAATGGTCACTATCACAAAATATTGGCGGGGCAGGTATTGCGTAAGAAACAGTTAGGGTGATGGATGATTGGAGGGAAGAACTTAGTGATTATATTGAAAAATGCAACCGTCGTTGATTTTAGCCCTGCGACAGTACAAGCGGGTTTAGATATTGTGATAAGTGGTAGCAAAATTATTGCTGTTGGTAGGAGTGTGGCGGCAAATTATCAAGCTGATCGTATTCTTGATATGAAAGGTGCCCTCGTAATGCCAGGACTAGTCTGCAGTCATAACCATTTTTACTCTGGTTTGGCTCGCGGTATTACTGCGAAGATTCCCCCCAGCCCTGATTTTATCTCTATGCTTAAAAACCTTTGGTGGCGGCTAGATGTAGCCATTGACGAAGAAGTTCTTTACTATAGCGCAATGATATGCGCTCTTGAAGCCATTCGCGCTGGTACAACCACTGTGATTGATCACCATGCTTCGCCAAGTTTTATTAAAGGTTCCCTTCGTGTCCTCAAGCAAGCTTTTGAAGAAGTAGGACTCCGTGGTATTACTTGCTATGAAACGACAGATCGCAATGGTGGCATGCAAGAAGTTGAGACTTGCATTCAAGAAAATATTGATTTTGCAACACTTTGTGACGCTGATAAAAAAAATAAAGGTGATGACTATTTAGTTGAAGCCATGATTGGCGGTCATGCTCCAATGACAATGACTGATCCTGCTCTTAAATTAATGGCAAAGGCCGTATGGGAAACGAGACGGGGTGTGCATATTCATGTCGCTGAAGATCGTTATGATGTGTCCCACAGCCACCATATATATGGGAAAGATGTGATGGTGCGTCTTAATGATTTTGGTTTAATTAATGATAAGTCTCTTTTAGTCCACGGTGTGTACCTATCTGATCAGGATATTGCTATTATCAATGATCATGACGCTTTTTTAGCACATAATGCGCGTTCGAATATGAACAATCATGTGGGGTATAGCAATAAGTTATCTATGTATAAAAATTTAGTGCTAGGTACTGATGGTATGGGCAGTGATATGTTTGAAGAAATGAAATTTGCTTTTTTCAAACACAAAGATATGGGTGGTCCATTATGGCCTGATACTTACTTACAGTTTTTATACAAAGGAAATGAGCTTGTTTCTCGTTACTTCAGTGCTCAGTTCGGTCGAGTTGCACCTGGATATAAAGCTGATTTGACGGTTCTTGATTATCAATCTCCGACGCCTTTAACGGCTGAAAATATCGGTGGGCATATTGCTTTTGGTTTGAATTCACGTGATGTAACTACGGTCATTATTAATGGTCAGGTTATCCTTGAAAATAGACAGTTTCCCTTTGATGTCAGCGCGATTTATGCCAAAACTCAGAGAATTTCCCAAGATTTATGGGATAAAATGGATGTATTTATGTAATATTTGTTACTTTACCAACACCAAAAGCCGTATGATTGCGTAGAATTTTTTCTACCATATCCGTTTGTGTTTTTTCGCAACTTACAATAAGCACTAGTTCAGAGGCTTTACTTTTTCGCTGAGTCGATATTTTTCTCTTGGTCAACAGATAATCTAGTGCAAATCCTATGATTGCCCCGATTGCTAATCCAATCAGTCCCCAAATGATAGGACCCCACAGCCAGATAAAGCCATAAATGACTCCAAGTGTCATACCTGCGGTGGCAAATACGGAAGAGGTATCGAATATACTGACCCCATCGGACCGATGGATGGTATCTAAAATTGCAAAATCTTGTTCTTCATGTGTAAGGGGTATCGCCAAAATTTTTTCTTTGGCGATGCCTTTTTTTTCAAGCTCAGTGATTGCTAGCTCAACGAATTGGGAATGGTCAAAAGTTGCCGTTATTAACACTTTCAGTGCCACCTTCATTTTTAGAATAGGAAGTTCAAGGGGAAATAACTGGTATCTTTTCTCTAGATATTCGTCCAGTTCGATATCGAAAATTTTGTTTAATTCTACTGTCGAGGAGTAGGCCTCATAGGCTGCATAACCATAAATCGAAGGCATGAAGAGCATCCACTGAGGATCGGCGACAGTGATTGCTTGACTGAAATCTCCCATCAAGGTAAATTGTAGAACTTGGAATATTCGAGAATAATAAGCACAGACGAACCAAAATGCAATTAAAAAATAGCCAGTGGCCATCCGAAGAACGTACATATGCCCTAATCCAGGCAAAACAAAACTCCAAAAAAGACTAATCCAAGGAACTCTTTTGTCCAGATAGTTGATGGAAAAGGGGATCATCTTGAATACATCAATAGGAGCTTTTTCTCTAGCGGCAAGCACGGCAAGTTTATTGGTGTTCACGGTCAGGTTATAGGAATCCCATATACCATAAACATAAACGAGAACATAACCTAGAAGCCATCGTGTATCGAGAACTGACTTGGCTAGATCGAACTGTCCTGTAAACGAATACACGATTGCCATGTTTAAATTTGCCTGCATATTGATAATAATTTCGAGAAGTACTAGCACGTAGCCTTTCACATAACTGCCGACCATCATCTGTCCAAAACCTGCGAAGGACATGGCCCACCAAACAGCTACCAATGGATGTCTAACATGCATTTGCATCGTATCGAATCGTGAGAGATCCAATCTTTTGCGCCGTGGGGTGTAACTATCGCTCATGGAGTGTTCTCCTTTATACAGAACTAGCTTAGTTATTATGCCCATTTAAAGTCATAATAACTAAGCTAGTTCTGTATAAAGGGATTTATAGACAATATCTTCACGAAAAGTTTTTATTTTACGTGAAGATATTGTCTATAGGGGATAAGTTTTTAGGCGGCTTGCAAAGAACATATGTACTGTGGTATAATTTCCCCAAATAGAACATTTGTTCTAGAAGGGGGGTGTTTGCATGTGAATAGGATCCTGCTGGCTGTTTTTTTAATTGTCTTTTTATGGTCGATTACACCTTTAGCTAGTTCTAATGCTTATCTTGAAGCAAATTGTTATACAACTTTTTATGTAAAATCTGGTGATACAGTCTGGGGAGTTGCCACACATTATGTAACTGCTAGAGATGATATAAGAGATCTAACCCAAGCGATTAAACAGTTGAATGGTCTGAATAATAATGCTCACATTTATCCAGGACAAGTGCTAAAAGTACCTGTCAAATGAATTATTTTACTCCCACTGAAGTTTATGACTTTATCGGAGGAATCAGCATAAGCCAAGTTTTTTCTTACGTTGTAAATAAATGAGATACCACCTTTTTAAGATCAGAGTCAGGATGATATTTGCGCTATAAAATATACATAAATATAATAAGTGCTCCCAGTCCCAAAATCCAATCAACATATAGATCCATACAACAGCGATAAATATTGAAAAAATTAAGCATAGAAGGTTTACATAGATAGCAATTTTAAAACCTTTTAAAAGATTTTGCGGAGTCAATAACTTATCCATATGTCACCTCGTAAGAAAAATTTGATACATATAGTATTACCTAAAATAACCATTTTATTCATATAAAAAAGTCTTTTTTATACTACCTGGATGTAAATAGTATAAAATTTATTCTGCTATATAAACAAAATCCCAGGGTTTTTCTGAGGGTATTTGGTTTTTACAAATTTTAAGTATATAATTAAATCATATTTATGGGTTATTGATATAGTTATGAATATAAAAATGATGTCAAGTTGAGGGAGCGTATAGATAATGAACCAAGTCTTATTAACAGAGCAGTCTTTTGCTGAAACAATCGCAGAGTGTGGTGGACGGGTATTTCGGGTGGGTGGTTGTGTTCGAGATCAATTTATGGGAGTCATACCGAAAGATATCGATTTTTGCATTGTTGGTATGGTGAAGAAAAACTTTAAAGCCATATTTCCTGATGCTGAGGAACGCGGTAAGTCTTTTCCTGTATTTCACTTATTTATTGATGGTGTAAAATGTGAATTAGCCTTTGCGAGAACGGAACGAAAAGTGAGTAGTGGCTATAAAGGCTTTAAAGTTTCAGCTAAGCCTAAAATAAAAATTGAAGAAGATCTTTATCGACGTGATACGACAATCAACTCCATTGCCATGGATTGTTTAACGGGTGAGATTGTTGATCCTTTTAAGGGAGTTGAAGATATTCAAAGCAAACTGCTAAGAGCCACGAGTGAGCATTTTCCCGATGATCCAATGCGCTCTTTACGTCTGGCAGGTCAATCGGCTCGGTTTGGTTTTACAATTCATCCTGAAACGCTCATTTTAGCAAGTGCTGTAGTAGATGAACTGAGAGATGAACCTGCTGAGCGTATGCTCATGGAATTGACAAAGGTTTTAAACGATGCTCAAGAGCCAAGTACTTTTTTTCGTGTTTTGGCAGAAACTAAGTTATTGCCAGTGACCTTTCAAGAAATCTCAAATTTACCGAAAGAAAACTTTGAAAGAGCAATGGTCGCTTTAGATGGAGTAGCGCAATTGACCAAAAGTCCAAAACTAAGATTTGCTGCTTTGGGGTTAGTATTAGATAAGGAGACTTTACTAAGTTGGGATCATAAGATGAAGTTGCCAGGGGACTGGCTTGATTCGGCAATCACAATGAATAAGTTTACAGGATTATTAGAAATTCCAAGCGCTGAAAAAATTGTAATGGCAATTAGCACTTTACGGCGTGGTGCATTGAGTGTAGAAGAATTTGATATGGTTACTCGAGGAGCTAGGTTAGATTTACCTGTATTGGGTACTTTTAAAGCTGCTATGAGCACATTTCAGCAAAGTGACATGCCTAAGGAGTTAAAAGGGAAAGAAATCGGTGAATGGTTAAGAAAGAAACATATTGAGATGATTGGAAAAATATTATAACTAAAAAACCAGCACCTTCTTAACGCTAAACGTTAAGAAGGTGCTGGTTTCTTTTAGAAAATTCATTGAAAATTTTTATTTCAGTATGTAGAGTTTAGAACTATTTATTGTTAACTTCATTGATTCGATTGGCTAGTTCCTCAGGGCTTATATCATTTTCAGTGAGGGTAGAAATCTTTTGATTTCCTATGTAGACGGCTCCATCATCGCCAATGGTGGCAGTATCTATGAGGTTGTTATGATAAACTTTAGCCAAGTTTCCAGCAATGAGATAGGCGCGTTCTTCTGCTAGGTAACGATTGGTTTTAACCGGTGTTATGATTTCTTTATTATCGATCATCACTGTCTTGTCATTTTTAACACGTACATGCTGATTACTATAGGCAGTTAATTTAGCTGAAAAATTATTAACCCGATCACTGGTTTTAGGATGATTATTAGGATTGATCACTTCCACCAATCCTTCGTGATGTAATTCTCCATACATTGAACGCATCTTTACCATAGAGGCAGCTGCCCCACCAGGATTAAAACCAGCAGCTGTTGCATAGGTAAAACCTAGGTTGTCAGCTTCCCACTCTTGCCCCATAGTGAACATTTCATTATTAATATAATTGGCACCGATGCCCGACAAAATATAACTGGTATTATTTTGATTATTGGATAAGAAGAGGTCAACAGCCAACCCTAGGCTAACGCCTTTTGTAATACCTGTCACGACATGTTTTTTCTCACCATGACCTATTTCATGGCTCATAACGAGTGCTAATTCATCGTCGTCTAAAGTATCCAATGCACCTTTATTAATGGTGATTACGTTGCCTAAAGTACAAAAGGCGTTGAAATCTTTTTTAGGATTGGCGTAGATTTCGTATTTGTTTTTTATTAAGCCAGGATTTTTAAGCTGATTTTCAATCGATTGTATCCGTTGATTTGCTTCTTCATCATGATAAACACCAGTTTGTTTCTGTGTTGTTGCGAGACTGTCTTTTTGTCCTTTATCATTAACATTATTATAATAAGCTGTGACAAGCGTGACCGCCGCCGCAGAATAAAGTAGTTTTTGTGCAAGAGTAGCTGCTTCTACTTTCTTCAATTGAATAGCTGGCATAATCAATAAACAGGTAATTAACGAAAATATTATTGATTTCTTAAAAAAAATTCTTGAGAACAATGTTAATTCCTCCTTGTTTTTTGTACAGTTTTAAAGTTGGAAACTATGGTAATTTAATCATATAGAATCTACATCATCCCGTCAAGCAATCCGATTCATTAAGATGTATTTCATAAGAATTTTATTGAAAAATAGAGGAGAAATAGTTGTGAAAACAACTATTTACTGGTATTATGGAAATATTGCAAATGGACATTTATAGGGAGGACATTTTAATGACCCGGAAGCCATATATAGGAAAATGGATATCGTGTTTATATCGAATTGGACAATCATATTTTGATCACTATTTTGTCGAGTACGGAATTGGCCTTGGACATTATTCCTGTCTTTTGTGTTTATTTCGCCAAGAAGGAATTACCCAGGAGGTGATCAGTAAATTTACCAATAAAGATAAAGGGACGATAACTCGTTCGATTAGAAAATTAGAATCCTTAGGATATGTAGAAAAACAAATTGATTCTGATGATCGGCGCGCTTATAAAGTTTACTTAACGGAAAAAGGCAAGGCGATCGAACCTGAAGTTCGCCAAATTCTTAAGAAATGGGCAGAAGCAGTTACTGCTGGATTTTCACCGACTGAAGCTAAGATTGCTTATGAATTAATAGAACGAATGGCACTAAATGCTATTGAGCTTAAAGAGAGTATGAATATTGACAGAAAATAATTAAGAGGTGGAAACATTGAGTGACGCAAGGCATTTGAAAAAATATTTACCCGGAACGAACCAGAAGACAAAAATTTTAATTATGATTGGTATCATTTTGCTACTCATCGCCGCTTTTTATGGTTTTAAAGCTAAAACTACTGTGAAAGGACAGCGAGCAGGAGAGATGAAACCGGCAGTCGATGTTCTCACTGTTGCACGTAAAGATATGACGCGCGAAGTTGTGCTAACAGGTCAAACTGTACCTGTATTTCAAGTGGATATTGTTGCTAAATATACAGGAAGAATCACTGGGGTTAATGTGGAGTTAGGTCAACATGTATCCCAAGGTCAGAATTTAATTGTTCAGGATATGGGCGATGTTGATATATCAATTGCCCAAAATGGAGCGAGCCTACGACAAGCTAATGCCGATGCCATTGAAAGTCAGGCAAATTTTGAAGCAAGTTATCAAAAAGCCCAAGATGACTATCAGCGTGCGATGACGAGTTTAAGACGTTATCAAACTCTCTATGAACAAGGTGCCATATCAAAAGAAGTTCTCGATAATACGGAGCAACAAGTTACGACAGCACGTGCTGCTCTTGAAACTTGGTCTAAGCAAATCGCAGCAGGAAATGCTGCAACGGTTTTGTCGAAACAAGCTGCGAGTGATAAAGCTCAGAGTACAGTCGATGCTTTGATCAATCAAAAAAATGATCTAATTTTACGTGCACCGCGCGAGGGTATCATTGGCTATCGACAAGCCGAAGTAGGGACGATGGCGCAAGCTGGGGTAAAATTATTATCGATTGTTGATAATAGTCATATCTTTGTTGATTGTGCAGTTTCAGAACAAGATATTGGACAAATTACTCTAGGTATGCCTACTGTTATTTCTGTTGATTCCTTGGGAAAAACCTATGCAGGAAAGATTACTTATATAAGCCCTGCAATGGATACTAAGACACAAACTTTTACCATTCGTATGGATCTTGATCATCCTGATGATCAAATTAAAACAGGGATGTTTGCAAGAACGAATTTAACAGTATTATTGCGATCAAAAACTTTATTTGTACCCAAAGAAGCTGTTCTTTCCATGAATGGAATCTCTCGTGTTTTTGTTATTGATAGCAATAGTAAAATCATTGAAAAAACTGTAAAACTTGGCTTAGTGAATGATACAAGTGTAGAAATTCTTACAGGGATCGATGAAGGTGAGCAGATAGCAGTGACGAATTTAGCTCGTCTTAAATCAGGAATTGCAGTGACGATCAATCCTATTTCTCAATAATGAATGGGACTGAATTTTTATACATAGGAGATGTTCCATGAATATTACTCGATTTTCTATACAAAGACCTGTTGGTATAACAATGATCATTATGTTGTTTGTTGTTCTTGGGCTTTATAGTTTTCAGCGAATTGGTGTTGAACTTCTGCCAGCCTTAAATACTCCATATGTTACAGTTTCAGTTCATTATGCTGGTGCAGGTACTGAAGAAATGGAACTACAAGTTATCAAACCATTAGAAGATTCACTATCATCTGTGGCCCATTTAAAACATATGACTTCAATTGCTCGCCCGGAAAATGCGAATATTATTCTTGAGTTTGAATTTACAGCGAATGCTGATATTGCATCGATTGATGCAACAAAGCAAGTGAATGCAGTAAGACGTAAACTTCCAGATAATGTGGATGAACCTGTTGTTGTCAAACGTGATATTAATGCGACACCTATTTTTGAAATTGCCGTAACATCAAAGCAACCTTTATCCGATTTATATACAAAAGCAAATGACGTTTTCAAAGAACGTTTACAACGTGCAGAAGGCGTTTCTGAGGTCACTCTGTACGGTGGTCGAGATAAAGAAGTTGCTGTAGAAGTGGATAGTCAGAAACTACGCTTTTATAACCTCTCTCTAGGTCAGATTGTTAGTAAGATAAAAGGGGAAAATTTGCTGCTCCCTGCAGGGACTTTGTATAATGATAAAATGCAAACTGATGTGAGGATGCTTGCCCAGTATCAAACTCCAAATGAAATAACAAAGTTACAAGTTACGAATGGAGATGGAATTGCTGTACCCTTAAAGGATGTTGCTACAATCAGTGAAAAAGATAAGCGAGTGAGTCGTTATAGCCGTGCAAATGGTTCAGATGCTGTTTCATTGTCTGTTTATAAAAATAGTGATGCAAACATTGTGGATACAAGTAAAGCGACAAGTGAGCAACTTGCTTCTTTAAGGGCTGAATTTCCTGATTATAATTTTGTAGTGATCACCGATTCGTCACAATTCGTTGATAATTCTCTTCACAATACATTTGGTAATATTGTAGAAGGTCTTTTTACGACAGGGCTTGTGTTATATCTCTTCCTGCGTGGCTGGAGATCGACGGCCGCTGTTCTCGTTGCGATTCCTACATCATTGATCTCAACCTTTTTTGCTCTTTATGTAGCTGGCTTTACCTTCAATATGATGTCATTGATGGGAATGGCTTTGTGTATTGGTATTTTAGTGGATGATTCAATTGTTGTACTTGAGAACATCCATCGCCATATGCATATGGGGAAATCGCCCAATATTGCCGCTGAAGAAGGACGGACTGAGATTGGTATGGCTGCCATTGCCATTACTCTTTGTGATGTTGTTGTATTTTTACCTATTGCGTTTATGAATGGTATGACAGGTCAGTTTTTTAGGCAATTTGGATTAACGATTGTTTTTGCGACTTTATTTTCCATGTTTGTATCCTTTACATTGACGCCTTTACTCGCCTCTCGATTATTTAAAAATGGAATTGTTGAGCCAAAAGGATTTATTTGGGATTTGATGGAGAAAGCAGAACAAAAAGTGATAAGAAAATATGAATCAATCTTACGCTGGAGCTTATTCCATGCTAAGAAAGTTGTTTCAGTCGTTCTTGTTTTATTCATTCTTTCAGTAGCCTTAGTTCCTCTTGGATTGATTGGGTCAGAATATATGCCTCGTACCGATGAGGGGAGTTTTAGGGTTTCTGTTGAATTACCAGTGGGAAAAACCATTGATCAAACTAATACGATCATTGATAATTTAGAAAAGTATTTTGCTTCTGTTCCTGAGGTTGTCAATTGTTTATCAAGTGTAGGTACTCCAACAAGCAATAATGGTACGATTTCTGTTCGTCTTCTCGATCGCAAAGATCGAAAACGTACTGTTTGGCAAGTGACGGATGAAGCACGTGCTTATGCTGCCAAAAACATTCCTGGGGCGATCATAAGAATTAATGAAACACAAAGCTCCGTTGCAGGTGTTTCTGGTAGTGGTGGTAATGGACCTTCAGCTCCAGTACAAATTGAAATATTAAGTGCTGATATGGATAATTTAGTAAAAGCTTCTTATGAAGTTCAAAAGTTACTATCTGACATGAAGGGGCTTAAAGATATTCGCAGTTCTTATACTGAAGGAATGCCTGAATTACAGCTTACTGTCGATCGTGATCGACTAAAATATTATAATTTATCTATTGCTCAGATCAATAATGACTTTAGTGTTGCCATTGCAGGGCAAACGGCTGGTGTCTACGCTAATGACCCGACGAATGATGGTCAAGACACAGATATTATTGTCAGACTTAAAGGAAGTGACGGCTTTAAGGCATCTGATATTCGTTCTTTGCCAATTATGGCAGGAAATCGTCAAGTGTTTCTTGGAGATGTGGCAACCATTCATGAAGGAACAGGACCGGTGATGTTAAGGCGGATTGATAAACAACGAGCCATTAGCATACAAGCAAACATAACGGATCGGCCGCTACAGGAAGTATTAAATGAAATTAAAACCAAAATTACGCCTCAAGAGTTAGGTCCTGGTGTAAGTTATCGTTTTTCTGGTCAAGCAACAAGTATGAATGATTCCTTTGGTGAGATGCTCCAAGCCCTTGCTTTGTCTCTCATTTTAGTGTATATGTTACTTGCTATTCTTTACGAATCGCTGTTGACCCCTTTCATTCGTATGTTCTCTCTTCCCCTAGGGCTTATTGGTTCCCTATTGTTTTTAGTCATAACCAATAATACAATTAATTTATATTCGTTGATTGGCATACTGGTCATGGATGGGCTAGTTGCTAAAAATGGTACACTGCTGCTCGATTATACCTTAACCTTAATGGATCAAGGAATCGACGCCTATGATGCGATTATTGAAGCAGGGAAAACTCGATTAAAGCCTATTATTATGACTACGATTACCATGGTCGTTGGCATGTTACCAACAGCATTAGCAATGACAGAAGGATCGGAGACCAGAGTGAGTATGGCTTGGGTTCTGATTGGAGGTCTGCTTACCTCTACAGTCTTTACCCTCATTATTATTCCCATTATTTTTATGTTTTTTCATGATTATCCAATTAAAAATTGGTTTAAAGAAATAAAAAATTGGTTTAAACGTAAAAATAAAATAATTTTAGAAAAATAAAATAGGAAAATATGTAAAAATTTTTAAAAAGATCAGGCTTATGGATGAATAAAAGAGGAATTTAATTACTATTAATAGAAATACTATCGGATAGCAATGTAATGTTTTTTGGAGGTAGGTATATGACGACAGAAACGATAATTGGTGAAACTATTGATAACTATGAAAATTTTATTAATCCTGCCCTGGCAAAACTTTTTCGCTTTATGGGATTGGCAACCGTAGAGTGGGAAGCTGAAGGTAGTATCATACGTGACATTAATGGAAAAGAATATATCGATTGTTTGGGTGGTTATGGCGTATTTAGTTTGGGCCATCGCCATCCCAAGGTCGTAGAAGCTGTGAAAGAACAACTGGATAAGATGCCACTTTCCAGTAAAGTACTCTTTAATAAACCTATGGCTGATTTATCAGCTTTATTAGCTGAGATTACGCCAGGAGAACTTCAATATAGTTTTATTGGTAATAGTGGTACTGAAGCTGTTGAAGGAGCATTAAAATTGGCTCGTATTCATACTGGACGTACCAAGGTCATTTCTACTATTAATTCTTTCCATGGTAAAACACTAGGAGCTTTGAGTGCTACTGGCCGTGATTTATTTCGTGATCCTTTTAAACCTTTATTAAATGGTTTTGAACATGTTCCTTTTAATGATATCACAGCAATCCGTGCAGCCATGGATGATGAAACGGCAGCTGTTATTATTGAACCGATTCAAGGAGAAGGGGGCATTATTGTCCCTGATGATGATTATTTGCCCGCAGTTCGCAAACTTTGTGACGATTATGGTGCCTTGCTGATTTGTGATGAAGTACAAACGGGGCTAGGGCGTACAGGAAAAATGTTTGCTGTCGATCATTATCATGTAGTTCCTGATATTTTAACGACAGCTAAAGCTCTAGGTGGCGGTGTGATGCCGATTGGTGGTTTTACAGCAACACCAGCTATATGGGAAAAATATATCACCAGTCCATTTTTACATACGTCCACTTTCGGTGGTAATCCATTAGCATGTGTAGCTGCCATCGCTGCAATTCGTGTTTTGCAAGATGAGAAGATTGTAGAGCGGTCTGCAAAAACAGGTGCTTATTTTCTAGAAAAATTACATGGACTACAACAAGCATTTCCAGATGTGATTCAAGAAGTACGAGGCAAAGGTTTGATGATTGGTATTGAGTTAACGAAAGAAGGCATTGGTGGAGTATTGATGTCTGAAATGATTAATAAAGGCATTTTAGTTGCTTATACCCTTAATAACCCTAAAGTCATTCGTATAGAACCACCGCTCATTATGAGTCAAGAATTAGTTGATAGAGTCATGAAGGCATTGGCTGAAGCCGTTGAAGTCGCTCATGATATGATTGAAGATTTGTAGGAGGATTTATTATGCCATATGTTGAGGTAACAATTTCAGTTGGTTGTACGAGGGATAAAATTTATCCAATTTTAAAAAATATGGAACAATATCCAGAATTTATGGCTGATTTGGTGAGTGTAGAAGTCTTAGAACGGACAGCGAATACGACTCTTACTAAATGGGTTTCAAATGTGGATGGGCGGGTTATTAAATGGACAGAACTTGATACTTTCGATGATGAAAATATGCATATTTCTTATCAGCAGGTTGATGGAGATTTAAAAAAAATGGCTGGTGAGTGGATCTTGACACCAACTCCTGAGGGAACTGATATAAAACTAACAGTAGATTTTGAATTTGGTATTCCTATGATTTCAGGTCTGTTAAATCCTATTTTAAAAAGAAAAGTTCGTGACAATAGCATGAATATGTTGAGGGCTGTTAAGGAAAAGATGGAAATCAGTGCTTAATGTGGATATGTGAGGTGATGTGAATTTGAGTACGATATGGGTGACAGTTTTATTGGCTGGGCTAACGGGGTTATTATTGGCTGTAGGGGCTTTTTTTGGCGGTACAATTGGTATGACAATGATGCTTGTTTTATCTTTGCTGATGAATTTTGGTAGCTATTGGTTTAGTGATCGCATTGTTTTGAGTATGTATGGTGCAAAAGAAGTCACTCCCCAGGATGCTGCTGACTTAATCCGAATGGTTTCTGGTTTGGTGCAAAAAGCTAAATTGCCAATGCCTAAAGTCTACATTATCAATACGGATGTACCCAATGCTTTTGCAACGGGGCGTAATCCTACCCATGCTGCAGTAGCCGTAACAACTGGTCTTATGCGCACTCTGAAATATGAAGAATTAGAGGGCGTGATAGCTCACGAATTAGCTCATATAAAAAATAGGGATACTCTCACTAGTACGGTGATTGCCAGTATCGCTGGTGTCATCACGATGATTGCAAATATTGCTCAGTGGACAGCCTTCTTAGGTCTTGGGCGTACTGATGATGAGGAAGGGAATGGACTTTTCAGTCTTGTTGAATTTATCTGCTTAGTCATATTAGCACCTTTGGCAGCAACGTTGATTCAGTTAGGTATATCTCGCTTGCGAGAATTCTCAGCTGATGAAGTCGGGAGCAGTATTTCAGGAAATCCTTTAGCCCTTGCGAGTGCCTTAGAAAAAATTGAGTATTATGCACAAAATAAAGTGATGCTGGAAGCAACTCCAGCTACTTCTCATATGTTTATTATTAATCCACTGAGTGGAAGTAGTAGTTGGTTAAAAAATTTATTTAGTACTCATCCTGGGACGGGTGAACGTGTTGCGCGATTAACAGAATTGTCAAAACGTACACGCTAAAACTTGAATATAATATACAAAAAGATGTAGATTAAGATGAAGAAATGGTGGGGAATGTAGTGGAAAATCAATTGATATCATATCAAGGTATAACCCCTAAAATCGACGAGGATGTATTTTTAGCAAAGGGCGCTTATGTAATCGGTGACGTTAGTGTGGGCCCGCGTGCAAATATCTGGTTTAACACTGTTATTCGTGGTGATGTGCATCCGATTACAATTGGTCGTTATACTAATATTCAAGATAATTGTACCGTTCATGTTATGCATGATCACCCAACTGTTGTTGGAGAGTATGTGACGGTAGGACATGGTGTCACTTTACATGCTTGTCATGTTCAAAATAATTGTCTGATTGGGATGGGAGCTATCATTTTAAGTTATGCTGAAATTGGCGAAAACTGCATTATTGGTGCAGGTGCGCTTATTACTGAGCATAAGAAAATCCCACCTAATTCCTTAGTGATGGGTTCACCAGGCAAGGTAGTACGTACTGTAACAGCTGAAGAAATTGAGGCCATTCGACAATCGGCCATACACTATTATGACGAATCCCAAAAATATCGTTAGATAATGGGGGGACAAGGATGGAAAAGACATTACTGTTGTTAAAACCTGATGCTGTTGTGAGAGGCGTTTGTGGAGAAATCATTGCGCGTTTTGAACAACGCGGTTTAAAGCCCATTGGGATTAAAATGCTACAGTTATCAAAAGAGCAAGCTGAAATTCATTATGCTGAACATCAAGGCAAAGTATTTTTCGAAGAACTTGTTCAGTTTATTACCTCAGGTCCCCTAATTGCCATGGTCGTATGCGGCGAAAATGCAATTAAACTGACTAGAATGATGATGGGCGCGACGAATCCTTTGGATGCGCCGGCAGGTACCATCCGTGGGGATTATGCAACAACTATGAGAAGAAATATTATTCACGGCTCCGATGGGCCGACGAGTGCTGCCAGAGAAATTAAAATCTTTTTTGAAGATCATGAACTGTTTGGTAACTAGATGAAAAAAGGGAAGGCAGGGATGAGGATGAAAGTATATACTAAAACAGGTGATAAAGGTTTAACTGGTTTGTTAACGGGCGAGCGTATTGAGAAAGATAGTCTGCGCGTAGAAGCTTATGGTACAATTGATGAAATCAGTTCTGCTTTGGGTTTGGCAAGAGTCTGGTCAAAAAATACTGAGGTCAAAGAAATTATTTATAACTCGCAAAAGGTATTGATGATGCTCATGGCTGAAGTTGCTAGTGTAGCTGGCGATACACATTATATTACTCAAGAGCATAGTGCTCAGTTTGAACAATACATTGATCAACTTGATGCTAAATTACCTCCTTTAAATGCGTTTATTATTCCAGGTGGGAATGCTGGTGCAGCGGCCTTGGATTTGGCGCGAACTGTAACAAGGCGGGCTGAACGCCAAGTACTTCGTTTATCGAGACAGGAAGAGGTCAGTGAACATGTCTTGATCACCCTTAATCGTTTATCTGATTTATGTTTTATCCTGTCACGAACTGAACTTGTAGAAATCAAGGTAGAAAATAAGGTGAAGGAGAAGGGCGATTTTATAGGATAAAGAAATATTCCCTTGGTATGCACCAAATGGCTCACATCGGCATAGATTGAAAATAGATAGTGTGGTATACGTAGAAGTTGTTTTAAGTCATAAGGGGGCGAAAGTGGTGAAACCGTTAAAGGTTTATGTCTTGTCATTACCAAAACCACTACGTAGAATTATGCAAATCTTTTGCAAAAATTGTTGAAATAAGTCATCAAAATAACCGCCTAATCAGGCGGTTATTAATTTTGCCGATTCATAAATTAAAAAGAAGGAAAATTCAATATTAACAGAGAATTGTAAAAATAAGAGGTGGATCAATATGAGGGGGGATTTCAATTGAAAGAGTACAAAAGTGACAAGTTGAGAAATGTCGGAATTATATCTCATGGTGGGGCTGGTAAGACAAGCCTTGTAGAGTCATTACTCTTTAATACCGGAGCAATCACTCGCATGGGTCGTGTGGATGATGGTACAACAATTGCTGATTTTGAACCTGAAGAGATCAAACGTAAAGTAACAATTAGTGCGGCTTTGGCGCCATGTGAATGGCGAGAACATAAAATAAATTTTATTGATACTCCTGGTTATGCTGATTTTATTGGCGAGGTAAAAGGTGTATTGCGAGCTGTTGATAGTACATTAGTTGTCCTGTGTGCGGCGTCTGGTGTTGAAGTAGAAACGGAAAAAGTGTGGAAATATGCTGGGGAACTGAATTTACCTAGAATTGCATTTATTAATAAAATGGACCGGGAAAATGCTGATTTTTATCGTGTGATACAAGATATGCAAGAAAAATTTGGTGCAAGTGTTTTACCAATCCAAGTGCCGATTGGATCAGAGGACAGTTTTAAGGGTATTGTTGATTTGTTAAAAATGAAGGCTATCATGCCTGCGAATAAACAAGGAAATCAATATTTAGAAAGCGATATTCCTGAAGATATGTTGGAAGCTGTTTTTGAATTACGACAAAAACTCATTGAATCAGCAGCTGAGGCTGATGATGAATTATTAGGTAAATACCTTGAGGGTGAAGAGTTATCTGATGATGAAATTAAAAAAGGTTTATTAAAAGGGATTTCTCAATCGACAATTTTCCCAGTATTGTGTGGATCTGCTTATAAAAATATTGGTAGTCAACAAATTCTGGATGCCATATTGGCCTATTTACCGTCGCCAGAAGAGAAGAGTGTCCTTGGGATGCATCCTATTTCCAAAGATTTGATCGAAAGACAAACTTCGGATGCTTTTTCAGCCATGGTCTTTAAGACGACTGCAGATCCTTTTGTTGGACGTCTGAGTTACATACGAGTTTTTTCCGGTATGATGAAACCTGATAGTCTGCTCTATAATGGATCACGAGAAAAGGCGGAGCGTGTAGGCAATCTTTTTACTTTGCGCGGCAAACATCAAGAAGCCTTAACGAAAGTGTATGCAGGTGATATTACCGTTGTGGCTAAGTTGCAAGAAACCTTAACAGGTGATTCTTTATGCGATAAGGATAAACCGATTATTTTTGAACCAATTACCTATCCAAAACCTATGTTTACTATGTGCATTGAAGCAAAGAACAAAGGGGATGAGGATAAAATAGGTAACGCTTTACATCGGTTAGTGGATGAAGATCCAACCTTTAAAGTTGTAAAAAATACTGAGACTAAACAGCTGCTCATTAGTGGAATCGGTGAAGTACACACTGATATTATGGCTGAACGTATGAAACGTAAATTTGGTGTTGATGTTGCTTTATCAAATCCTAAAGTCCCATATCGAGAAACCATTCGTGGTAGCGTTAAAGTTGAAGGTAAACATAAAAAACAAAGTGGTGGCCATGGTCAGTATGGTCATGTATGGCTGCAACTTGATCCTTTGCCAGTTGGTAAAGAATTTGAGTTTGTTGATTCAATTTTTGGAGGATCGGTGCCGCGGCAATACATTCCTGCCGTAGAAAAAGGTGTGCGTGAAGCCTTAACCGGTGGTGTTTTAGGTGGGTATCCAATGGTAGATGTTCGGGTAACTCTTTATGATGGTTCTTATCATAATGTTGATTCTTCAGAAATGGCTTTTAAAATTGCAAGTACGATGGCCTTGCGTAAAGGTGCATTACAAGCTAAACCAGCTTTATTAGAACCAATTTGTAATGTTCAAATCGATGTACCTGCTTCTTTCATGGGAGATGTAATTGCAGATTTAAATGGTAAACGTGGACGCATCCAAGGGATGGAACCGATTGGTCAGGGGCAAGGTGTGATTAAAGCTCAAGTACCTATGTCGGAAATGTTTAAGTATGCGATTGATTTACGTTCGATCACCCAAGGTCGTGGTTGTTTTGATTTAAATTTTTCTCATTATGATGAAGTACCACAACGAATTGCAGAAGTAATTATTAATTCTGCAAAGAAAGACAAAATAGAAGAACATTAAAGGTTATAAATAAAAAAAACAGTCAATCTTATTAACAAGATTGACTGTTTGTCTTTGCTTAAATGTAATGGCAGGGGTAGCTGGACTCGAACCAACGCATACGGGAGTCAAAGTCCCGTGCCTTACCAACTTGGCTATACCCCTAAAATAATGGTCGGAGCGGCAGGATTCGAACCTGCGACCCCCTGGTCCCAAGCCAGGTGCTCTACCAAGCTGAGCCACGCCCCGATCTCACAGTTGTTAATTATACAGGAATGAAATACTCTTGTCAACATAAATAAAAAACTTTTTTTATTTATTTTAATCTGTTATCATTCCTAAAGATAAGGTTGGGGTTAGCCATATCTCAAAAGTTCGCTGCCATGGCAGATAAGTCTTAATGCTTAAATCAGTGATGATAATTTTTTGCGATCCTTGAGTGCTATCGACAGTAATGGGGTGATTGGATAATCCTTCCCGCAATAACAAACGAGCCTTACTGAACATTCTTTTTTGAATCTCATAGTTAGTTTGATAATAGCGAGAAGCTAAATGATATGGATCAACATGTAAGCGTTGCAATTCTTTGTTCGTAGAAGGGTTTATTTCTTTTTGATAATATAAATCATCCAAAAAACGTGCTGTCAAAAATTCCAAATTCTGTTGGTATAATGAAAGGCGTTCAGGTAAGGATGTTTGTTTGGTCAAAGCGTAATTGAAAATGGACGCTTGGGTAATTGCAGTACCGATAGAGTTGCTTGTTGAATTCCAACCAGCGTAAGCAATAAATTTTGTAATATCGGCATGTTGTTTTATTAAGACGGGCAGGAGGGTTTCGGAAAACTGAAAATCTTCGGTTAAGTCGACTAATGCGACTTTATAATCCTGATTGAGTAGATTTTGCAATTCATGTGCTGAGGCTGAAAGTGCAGATTTATTTTTCCCTGTACCAATATGTACATATAAAATAAAATCGGCTTGTTCAGCAGTGTCAACAGGCAAACAGCCAGCGAGGTTGAGTTTTTCTTCAACTGTTTTACCAACAGTATTAGGCATAAAAGGCATTGTGATTTGCGATGCTTCAGGTGTTGAATATTTTACAAAGACACGAGGTTGAATGGTGGAGCGTTGTGTGACGATATGACCGAGCAATGTCAAAGCGACTTCATCTGTGCCGCGCGTAATAAAAACTTTATCCTTTAAGTGTGGCTTTTGCAGTAATTGATGTTGAATTTTTTCTTTACTTATATTGGGAATTCCGAAGGGCTGACCATCATCTTGTCCAATGACCAAACCGCTTATGATTCCTGCGTCAACCATATCCATTAAACGCATGTTTAACTTTGTATTTTCTTCATACATAGCTATATAATGATTGATAACAGCAGCGGGTATCTGTTTTTCTAATGCTGTTAATTTTTTAATGTCTTCGATGTTCTCAAAAGTATAAATTTGATCAATTAATATTGAATACTTTAACATATATTTTTGAAAAACTGCATTTCCCTGACTATCTGCAAGAATTAATCGGGGAATAATATTAAAAATATACATTTGCAAGTTAGGGACTTCTTGATGTATAGTTTCTAGTAGCGCTAGCACATCTTCGCGGTCAAGGGTTGTACCTGTTGAAAGTCGAGATGCAACAAGACTGCCATGAATCAGCATATCTGTTGAAATGATTGCAACATGGGTTTGTTTACTTGTTTCATATAACCAATTTCGTAAGGCTACTTTGTTCGCCGGAGTTTGATCATGATCTAATAATTCGGGTGGGGGCATCAGTAAGTTGATACCGGCCATTTCGGCAAGTTGGACAACGAATTGTGTACAGGGCGGCCGACTGTCAAGAGGCAGTAATAAAATAGTAAGCCAGTGCTGATTAAAATCCTTATAATCAATGGAAATAGGCTTTGAATGGTGTGATTTTACATTGTAGCTGTAAGATCCAATAGAAATTAAAATGAGCAAGATCATCAATAGAAATGGACTTTTGTGTGATTTGAGCATAAGACACCTCTTTAACGGAAAATGAAAATTTTTAACATGGATTGTCATTTTACGATCTAATCCAAGTTAACTACATTCGACCAGCGTTAAAAAAAACCTGTAATTTCTCATTAAAAAATATAAATGTTGTGTACTGAAAATTATGTAGTATACTATAAAATATGTTAAATATAGCATGCGCTTATAGGGGAATGTATATGAGAATAATAACTGGAAGTGCCAAAGGCACAAAATTAAAAGCACCATCTGGTCTTGAGACGAGACCAACAGCTGATCGAGTGAAAGAATCTGTATTTAATATTCTCAGTGATATCGTTGTTGATGCACGTGTATTAGATATATTTGCTGGTACAGGCAATTTGGGTCTTGAAGCTTTGAGCCGTGGTGCGAAATCAGCGGTTTTTGTTGATCATAGTCAAGAAAGTATTAATATTATCAAAGAAAATGCTCAGCATACGAAATTAGTCGGTTTTACTGAAATTTATAAAAATGATGTATTACGAGCGTTAGATCGCTTAGCTCAGTCTGAGGCTTCTTTTGATCTGCTTTTTTGTGATCCACCTTATAAAAAAGGTTTTGTACAAGCCGTACTTGAAAAAATTGATAATCAGTCAATTATGGCTGACCGTGGGATTGTCGTCATCGAACATTCACGGCATGAAGGTATCACTGATGAGTGGGAAAATTTACGACTTAAACGTACTGAAAAATATGGAGCAACATTAATTAGCTTTTTATTATATGAAGCCAAGCAGGGGGTTATATAGTGCGTATTGCAATTTGTCCAGGAAGTTTTGATCCAGTGACCAATGGTCATGTAGATGTATTTGAACGAACCAGTAAACTCTTTGATGTTTTAATTGTGGCAGTATTTCATAATCCGAACAAAAAGCCTTTGTTTGATATGGAAGAAAGAGTAGAACTCTTAAAATTGGCCACACAACATATTCCTAATGTTCGTATCGACTGTTTTTCAGGTTTACTGAATGAATATGCACGTCAGCAAAATACGAATATTATTGTGCGAGGATTGCGTGCATTGAGTGACTTTGAATATGAATTTCAACGTGCTTTATTAATTAAAAAAATTGATCCTGTTATCGAAACTGTATTTATTATGACGAGTAGTGAATATTCCTTTTTAAGTTCAAGCGGTATTAAAGAATTGGCTAAGTTCGGTGGCCCAATTACAGGGTTAGTGCCTGCATGTGTAGAAGATAGAATACATCAGCAAATGGCGAAATTTTAATATATAAAGAAAGTATTTTTTATGAAAAAGATATGGTAAATTAATACCAAGTTGGGAGAGGAATTTATGACGATTGATGGAATTTTAGATGAGTTAGAAAGTTTATTAACTGACGGTTCTCGTTTGCCTTTTACCAATAAAAGAATATTAGAAGAAGATGATGTCATTCGGTTACTTGATGAATTGAGAGAAAAGTTTCCAGATGAAGTGGCTGAAGCTGCTCAAATTGTTGCAGAACGTCAACGTATTTTAGAAAAAGCTCAAGAAGAGGCACGGAAAATTGTTGAACAAGCAAAAATGTATGCAATTAAGCTAACCGATGAAAATATCATTGCCAAGCAAGCTCAAGAACAAAGTAATGAAATTGTTATTTTGGCTAATAAAGAGGCTGCTGATCTGCGTAATGATGCGATTTCATATGCGGATAGTGTGTTTAAACATCTAGAAGGACAAATTGAAAAAACATTAGAAGTGGTACGTCAAGGTCATAATGAACTCATTCAGTCTAGAAGAAATGAAAAGAATCTCGAAGCTGCTCGTCACGGGCACAACGAACTTAATCAGTCCAGATAAGAAAAGACTTGGTTTGTGCCAAGTCCGCAGACGCAGGCAGAAACCTTAGTCGTTCTTACTTGGAATCAAGAAAGTGTAATACTTTCTGATTCCGTAAAAAATAGGGGCAGGGATTATGTTTCACATGTGAAACATAATCCCTGCCCCTATTTTTGTTGATCTAAAATGTGTATTTTTGATCCTATGACTCAAGTTTCTATCAGTGAGGATAGAATTTCTCTATATGATCATATATTAAAACCATTGCTTGTGGTTAGAAAGATGAGTGTTTTTTTATATGGCTATAGAGTTCTTTTATAATGTGTATAGCAATTGATAAAGCGATCATAATACTGAGTAGTAATAAGATTTGATACCCAACCTGCTCAAATCGTGTGATTAATGAAGTGAGGGCATTCGTATTATTTGGCGTAAGCATAACCGGAATAGTTAATAATTTAATGATGCTATGGACCGGATCAATCATCAAGATGACCGTAATTCCTGCTGCTAATAGAGCATGTAATAAACGAGCAACCATATAAGGTAACATTCTAATTCCAGATTCAATGACAATACTGGCAACCTGACCGTGGACTGAGATTCCGCTCCAAGCAATAATTCCACTCGCAATAACCACCTTCTCGATTAGTGGTGCATCGGCTTGACTGGCGGCTAAAGCACCTAGATCAATTTCAAAAAAACCGCTGACCAGAGCTGGAGCAAGGTTGGTATCAAAACCAATTAAATGTAGTAATCCGGCAAATAGGGTTGCTAACACAGCGGTTACACCAAGAACTGATAGGATTTCTAAAAATACAGAGAATAATATAATGAATCCGCCGATGAGTAAAATGGTATTCATAGAACTTTTTACTGAATCACCTAATAATTGCCCCATTGAACGTTTATCTTCCTGTTTAGCTGCGTAAAGTGCACGTAAGGCGCGAATAATAATATTGCTGCTTGTTATTTGAGGGTCCTTCGTGTACAGATCTCGTTCTCGACCGTGATAACGAAAAATTATACCGACAATAAAGCTAGATAGATAATGAGCGATGGCAATCGTTGCCCCAAGTTCGGGTATACCAAACATTCCTACAGCCACTGCACCAAACATAAAGAGGGGATCGGCTGTATTGGTAAATGACAGCAAACGCTCAGCTTCGACAGCAGTGCACAATTGGTTTTTACGAAATTTGCATGTAATGACAGCATCCATGGGATAACCAGAGGCCAATCCCATGGACATGGCGAAGGCTCCGATACCAGGTACGTTGAAAAGTGGTCGCATTAATGGTTCAAGTAGAATTCCAATAAAATGCACTACGCCCAATCCCATGAGGATTTCTGATAAAATGAAAAAAGGAAGTAGGGATGGGAAAACCACATTCCACCATAAATTTAGACCCATAATAGCTGCATCAAAAGCATCTTTAGGATATTGAACCATAGCGATTGTGATAAATACTGAACCAAAGGCCATCAAATATGCGAGTAGGCGCGATCGATAGCGTTTACTGCCAACGAATGTTCTCATATGCTAATCTCCTCCTCGACCCGGGCGATCTGTAATATGTATATTACAAAGGGGAGAATAATATAACCATATGAGATAGATAATTGTTTAAATCATAGCTAGTAAAGAAAAATACTATGGAATATAGAGAGGAGGATGACGAAAATCCCAGGCTCCTCGATTCCAATTCGATGATGGCATTCCTAGAGAGTAGATATCGCTAGCGACAGTATCGATGGATAACATTTTTTGTAATGGGGTAAGATGATGATGATCTCGCTCTTTGCTGCTGAGAAAATGTGTTGTTTTGGTAATAATAGGTATAGTACTATATTGAGTCATTTGTTTTAATAATAAACGACCTTTTTGATTGAAAGCCAATACACGAGCGTATAAAGGACCTGATTCATCAAAAACTGCAAGTTGTGATTGAGTCGTTCCGAGTAAAGAATGTGTAATAATACGTTGTAAACGAGTATAAGGATAACGTTTGCTTTTCAAAAATGTGATTAACTGGTCAATGTTAGTTGCTGCCAAAGCAGATTCGCGAAGTTTGTAGTGCAGACCTTCTGATACAGAAGGTAATTGTTCTAATTTTTCAAGAGTGGCAGTTCGCAGTTGGGCAAGTATAATCGAAGAAAAATTAGAAAAAGTAACGGGTCCACGCTGCTCGGCAAAAAGTTGTTTGATCATCTCTGCAGTCATTGTAGGCATGGCTGAGCGTATTTCATCAGTAATAGATCGATTGTTTAACAAGGCGTTTCGAATGGCTGTTGCACTGGCAAAAGGTGCGGTCATGGTGAGATCATTATAGTGAGATTGCTGCCTAGTGACGGCAATAGGGAGGAGATCAGGTGCAAATTTTTCTATTGCGCGTAAATATTCGATGGCCAAAATATTATTAGGAGAATTGAGAATGTCAGCAGAAATATGATAATTTTTTTCCACCGCGTATCCTAGAGCAGCTGCGTACGTACTGCCTGTTTGTAAGCGTAAGTGCATATCTGCTAGAATTTGTGAATCTCTGGTTGCTGTGGCAATTTTCTTTAGCTTCGTAAGATCAGCATGCTCTGCGCCAAAACAAACGTGGCTGACAATGCCTAAGGAATTTAAAAGCCTAATGCCGCCAGTTCCAAAGTACTGAGCACTCCGCAGAGCGAAAACTGTTGGTAGCTCAATCATTAAATCAACACCGCCGCGCACTGCCATTTCGGCTCTTTTCCATTTATCAAAAAAGGCTGGTTCGCCTCGTTGCACAAAGTGACCACTCATCACACCAATTGAAAAAGGACAACCTGACTGTTTTTTTGCAGCCTCCAACTGCCATTGATGACCATTGTGGAAGGGGTTATATTCTGCAATAATACCAACTGTTTGTAGCATTCATTTGTCACTCCAGTTATTAGTAAATTTTGAACATTTGAATATTTGCTTTTTCCATTTACTTTGTGAAAATCGAGAAGGAAAAAAGATGATTATGTCGAATTTTAATTTAATTGTATAGAGATATAAGAGATACAAGTAAAAGGGGGATATTATGTATGAAAGTTTTAGTTGTTAATTGTGGCAGTTCTTCTATAAAATATCAATTGTTTGAGATGAACGATGAATCGGTGTTAGCTAAAGGATTAGTTGAACGTATCGGTCTTGAAGGTTCAGTGTTAACCCATGAACCTACTGGTAAAAGTAAAACTGTGATTAATGCTGACATTAAGAATCATACGATTGGTATTGGTTTAGTATTAGAAGCATTGGTTGACGCTAATCATGGTGTTATTGCAAGTATGAGCGAAATTGATGCCATTGGTCATCGTGGTGTACATGCTGGTGAAAAATTCTCTGACTCCGTACTTGTAACGCCAAGTGTAATTTCTGCGATTGAAGAGTGCTCCGAAATGGCACCACTTCATAATCCACCAAATATTTCAGGTATTAACGCATGCTCAGAGTTAATGCCAGGTGTTCCTCAAGTTGCGGTCTTTGATACTGCATTCCATCAAACTATGCCTAAAAAAGCCTACATGTATGCGCTTCCTTATGAAGCTTATGAAAAATATGGTATTCGCCGTTATGGTTTCCATGGTACATCCCACAAATATGTATCAGAGAGAGTCGCTGAAATCATGGGTCGCGATGCCAATAATCTCAAAATTATTACATGTCATTTAGGTAATGGTTCAAGCGTTGCTGCTATCGAAAATGGAAAATGCATTGATACGAGCATGGGTTTCACTCCTCTTGAAGGATTGGTAATGGGAACTCGCTGTGGTAATATTGACCCTGCTATCATACCGTTTTTAATGAAAAAAGAAAACATGACGATGGAACAAATTGATACATACATCAACAAAAAATCAGGCGTATTAGGTATCTCTGGTGTGTCAAGTGACTTCCGTGATATTGAAAAAGCGGCTGCAGGTGGCAATGAACGGGCTCAATTAGCTCTTGATATGTTTATCTATGAAGTTGTTAAATACATTGGTAGCTATGCAGCAGCAATGAATGGTGTAGATGCTATCGTCTTTACTGCTGGCGTTGGTGAAAATGCAATTGGTATGCGTGAAGATATTACATCAGGCGTAGAATACCTAGGCACTAAAATTGATAAAGAAAAAAATAATGTTCGGGGCAAAGAACGGGAAATCAGTGTTGATGGCTCAAAAGTCAAAGTATTTGTAATTCCAACTAATGAAGAATTAGTGATTGCTCGCGATACAAAAAAAATCTGCATCAAATAAAAGGTCATTTTAATACTCATCATACATCGTTTTTTGTTCAACTACAAATCGCTGCTCGAAAATTTTATTAATTCAAGAATTTGGCGAAAGTATACCTTTTCTTGTTGACAAAATATAGAGTGATAGCTATAATAGATGAAGGTTGAGGTGGAGAATGATGAAAATTAATGTCCTACAAGCTAAGAAAGAAATTGGTAGTCAGGAAACATTTGAGTTTGTCACTTCTGCTGGGGAAATAGACCTCGAGGATGAAAGTCCTTGGACGGGTAGTGAAATAAAGGTCGATGGCGAATTAACAAATAATGGGCGAGTATTAAAGATTAAAGGCGTTATTCATGCTACAGCTAAGTATCAATGTAGCTATTGTTTAGAAGATTTTACGACTCAGATGGACATTCCTTTTGGAGACGATTATCAAGAAAACAGTAGTGAAGAAGTTGATGAAGAAGCTGATTTAGCTTATTATAATGGTGATGAAATTGATATTGCCGATTTAGTGCGTGAAAGCATAATATTAGCCGAACCTTTGAAAATTGTATGCAGTAAAAGTTGTCGTGGATTATGCCCACAATGTGGTATTAATTTGAATACGGCAAAATGTTCCTGTAGTGATGATGTAATTGACCCAAGACTTGCAGTTTTGAGTCAACTTTTAAAGTAGATTATGGTCATCATGGTTGAAATCCTGTTAAGGAGGTGTGTAATAATATGGCAGTACCTAAGCGCAAAACGTCTAAAGCTCGTCGTGATAAACGTCGTGCTAATTGGAAATTAACCGTTCCTGGTTTGATTGCATGTCCACAATGTCACGAACTGAAAATGCCTCATCGAGTATGTCCTGAGTGTGGTAATTATAACGGTAAGGTAGTTATAAAAGCAAAAGCAGAATAAGATTTTTAAAAATGAGCAAGATAAGAGTTAATTTAACTTTTTTCTTGCTCATTGTTTTTTCTTGCATTTTTAATAGTAACTGGTTATAATACTAAGTACTAAGTGTTAACAATATAAGAAATAAAATTAGGTGATATTAGATTGCGAATTCAGAAAAAAGTACGCCAAACAACACTTCAAGAAAAATTACAATCGAGTCCTTTTCTGACTGATGGAGAATTGGCCGTATTACTTAATGTAAGTGTGCAAACGATTCGTTTGGATCGCTTAGAGTTAGGTATACCTGAATTGCGCGGCCGCACTAAACAGATGGCAGAAAGTGCTCAGGATAAATTAAAAGCTATCGCTAGCGGTGAAATTATTGGTGAACTCATTGATTTGGAGCTAGGTGTGCAGGGGATTTCTGTCATGATGATTACCCCTGATATGGTTTTTGAAAAAACCAAAATTGCGCGCGGACATTATGTGTTTTCACAGGCCAACTCATTGGCTCTTGCTGTGATTGATGCTCCGACGGCACTCACTGGTGTAGCGAACGTAAAATATAAAAGCCCTGTTCATGTTGGTGAAAAATTAGTAGCTAAAGCTGAGGTCATGCGGACACGTGGTAATAAATATTTTATTTGGGTGAAAACTCGCAATGAAAAACAAGAAGTATTTCGAGCGAAATTTATTATGGTCTCATTGGAACCATGGAATGGAGAGAATGAATGAAGGTTGCCGTTGATGCCATGGGCAGTGATTATGCACCAAAAGAAATTGTACTCGGCGCCATACAAGCTGTTAAAGAGTATGGATGCGAAGTTGTTTTAGTTGGCGATGAAATTCAAATAAAGCAAGTTTTAGATCACGTTGGAAATTGGCAAGATCTTAAGATTAGCATTTGTCATGCCAGTGAAACAATTGAAATGCATGAACATCCAAGTGTAGCTGCACGCAAGAAAAAAGATGCATCAATCGTTGTCGCAACACGATTGGTCAAAGAGGGTATTTGTGATGCTGTCGTGTCGGCAGGTAGTACAGGAGCAGCTGTCGCAGCTGCATTATTTGGACTCGGACGAATTAAAGGTGTTGAACGCCCGACAATTGCAACTCCGATCCCTAATTTGACTGGAACAACAGTTTTATTAGACTCCGGTGCTAATGTTGACAGTAAACCAAGACATCTAGTGCAAAGTGCAGTCATGGGTTCTATTTATGCAGAATACATTTTGAATATTAACCATCCTCGTGTTGGATTATTAAATATAGGTGAAGAAGAAACCAAAGGTAATGAACAGTCCTTGGCTACATATCCCTTACTGCAAAAATTACAAACTATCAATTTTATTGGCAACGTTGAAGGACGAGATATTCCAAGAGGGACAGTTGACGTTGTAGTTTGTGATGGATTTGTTGGCAATGTGGTATTGAAATTAGGTGAAGGACTGAGTAGTGTGATTATGCAATTGGTCAAAGAAGCTGTCAAAAGCAGTGGTATCTTAACCAAGCTTGCATCTCTGATTGTTCTGCCGGCATTAAAAAGCTTAAAAAATAAACTTGATTATGCCGAATATGGTGGAGCGCCATTGCTCGGAGTTGATGGATGCTTTATTATTTGTCATGGCAGTTCAAAAGCCAAGGCGATTAAAAATGCCATCCGTGTTGCAAATGAATTTACACAAAATAGAGTTGTTGAACATATACGCGAAAATATCGCGCAAGAAGGAGTTGTTACGAGTGCAGGAGAAGAATAAATCCGTAGGTATTATTGGTATTGGTAGTTATGTTCCAGATAAAATCATTACCAATAAAGATCTGGAAAAAATTGTAGAAACATCTGATGAGTGGATTGTAGATCGTACAGGTATTAAAGAACGTCGAGTGGTTGAACCCAATATCACGACCTCAGATTTAGCTGCCTATGCTGCTGAAAAAGCGTTATGTGATGCTGGCGTAACTGCCGATGACATTGATCTGATTATTGTGGCCACTGCTACGCCGGATATGCTTTTCCCTTCGACAGCTTGCCTAGTGCAAGATAAAATAAAAGCCAGTAAAGCTGCAGCTTTTGACTTATCAGCAGGTTGCTCTGGTTTTGCCTATGGTTTGGTTGTTGGTAGCCAGTTTATACAAACTGGTTTATATAAAAAAGTATTGGTGATTGGTGCAGAAACTCTTTCGAAAATTCTGGATTGGACTGATCGTAATACTTGTGTACTATTTGGTGATGGTGCAGGAGCTGTTGTTCTGGGAGAAGTTCCAGCAGGTTATGGTATTTTGGGTGTTGATCTTGGTGCTGATGGATCAGGAGGGGAACTTCTGAAAATTCCTGCAGGTGGCTCGCGTCAACCAGCTACAGTCGAAAGTGTTACTGCACGTCAGCATTTTCTACAAATGAGTGGTAGTGATGTATTTAAATTTGCCATTAAAGTGATGGGGGAAGCTGCAATAAAAGCATTAGACAATGCAGGATTATCTAATGAAGATATTGATTGTCTCATTCCGCATCAAGCGAATAATCGTATCATTCAATCGGCTGCCAAACGGCTCAAGGTGCCAATGGAAAAAGTCGTTGTAAATGTTGATAAATATGGCAATACTTCCGCAGCGTCCATTCCTCTTGCAATGGATGAAGCAATAAAAAATGATAAACTCCAAAATGGCGATATCGTAGTTTTGGTAGGCTTTGGTGCAGGACTGACTTGGGCATCTTGTGTCATGAAATGGTACAAGGAGGGCAAAAGTATTGTTTAAAAGTAAACTTTGCAGTATATTAAATATCAAATATCCAATTATACAAGGTGGTATGGCTTGGGTTGCGACAGCAGAACTAGCTGCTGCTGTTTCGAATGCAGGTGGATTAGGGCTTATTGGCGCTGGTCATATGCCGCCAGATGTTTTACGTACGGAAATTCAAAAAGCAAAAACTTTGACTAATAAAGTTTTTGGTGTTAATATCATGCTTATGTCTCCTTTTGTTAAAGAGGTCATGCAAGTCGTAATTGATGAAAAAGTAGCTGTGATTACGACAGGCGCTGGTAATCCTGGTGAATATATACCAGCATTAAAAGAAATTGGAACTAAAATTATTCCTGTTGTTGCATCGGTTGCATTAGCGAAAAGGCTAGAACGAATTGGCGTAGATGCCATTATTGCTGAAGGTCAGGAAAGTGGCGGACATATTGGTGAGATTTCTACCATGTCCTTAATCCCTCAGATTGCTGATGCTGTAAGTATTCCTGTCATTGCGGCAGGCGGAATTGCTGATTCGCGAGGTTTTGTAGCGGCATTGGCTTTAGGTGCACAAGGTGTTCAGATTGGAACACGTTTTGTTGCATCACTGGAATGTATTGCTCATGACAATTATAAAACAGCCGTTTTGAAAGCTAAAGATCGTTCAACTGTTGTGACTGGTATTGCTACTGGTCATCCAGTAAGGGTCATCACCAATAAATTTACTCGTGATTATGAAGCAATGGAAAAAAATGGTGCATCTCCTGAAGAACTTGAAGGTATGGGTGCAGGTAAACTACGCATTGCAGTTCGTGAAGGTGACGTCGATAATGGTTCCGTTATGATTGGTCAGATTGCAGGGATGATTAAAAATATTAAATCAGTTGATGATATCATTCAAGATATTATGAGAGATATACCAACAGTATTAAATGGGATTAATGAGAATCTCTAATTTAACTTATATAGGTAAAGGGAAGGTAGAATATGAAAGAAATAGCTTTTATTTTTCCAGGTCAAGGATCGCAAACCGTCGGCATGGGAAAAGAATTATATGAGCGTTTTCCTGTGGCAAAAGCTGTATTTGATGCAGCCGACGCAGCCTTAGGTTTTTCTATCACGGATTTATGTTTTAATGGTCCTGAAGAGGAACTGCGTAAGACTTTTAATACTCAACCAGCAATTTTAACAGTGAGTATCGCTTGTTATGAAGTATTAAAAGAGCATGGTATCGTGCCTAATATTGTAGCTGGACACAGCCTAGGTGAATATTCAGCTTTAGTTGCAGCAGGTGCTTTATCTTTTAGTGATGCCGTGCAATTAGTACGTAAACGTGGTCAATTCATGCAAGATGCTGTTCCGCTTGGTGAAGGCAGTATGGCTGCAGTACTCGGTTTAGATCGTCAGACTGTTGTTGAAGTTTGCCAGAAAGCTGAAGAAGAATTTGGTGCAGTACAAGCAGTTAATTTTAATTGCCCTGGTCAAATTGTGATTGCTGGTAAAAAAGAAGCAGTGGAAAAAGCTGCCGAAATGCTCAAAGCCGCAGGTGCGAAACGCGCTATTATGTTGCCTGTCAGTGCTCCTTTTCATAGCACTCTTATGAAACCGGCAGCAGAAAGATTAGAAGTTGAATTAGCAAAGATCACTGTGAATGATGCTCTTATTCCAGTTGTAGCTAATATCAATGGTGAAATCATTACGAATGGTCAGGAAATTAAAGTATCATTGGTTAAGCAAGCTGACAGTCCTGTGGAATGGGAAGATTGCATGGCTGAAATTATAAAACATGGTGCAAAGACACTTGTTGAAGTTGGACCTGGTAAAGTTTTATCGGCTCTAGCCAAGAAAATTACTAAAGAATGTGATATTACAAATGTGGAAGATCTTGCTTCTTTAGAAAAAAACCTTGATTATTTCAAGGAGGTTAATTAAAATGCTCTTAGATGGAAAAGTTGCAATCGTAACAGGTGCTTCTCGTGGAATTGGACGTTCAGTGGCAATTTCTTTAGCAAAAGCTGGTGCAAAAGTAGTGATTAACTATGCTGGTAACCTAGCTGCGGCTGAAGAAGTTAAAACTACAATTGAAACAGCTGGTGGAGAAGCGATCATTGTACAAGCTGATGTAGCAAATGAAGAGGCTGTAGCAGCTCTCGTCAAACAAACTACGGAAACTTTTGGACGAATTGACATTTTAGTCAACAATGCAGGCATTACTCGTGATAATTTATTAATGCGCATGAAAGAAGGAGATTGGGATGCTGTCATGAATACCAATCTAAAAGGAATTTTTATGTGTACAAAAGCAGTATCACGTGTCATGATGAAACAAAAATGTGGTAAGATTATTAATATGACGTCTGTTGTTGGTTTAACTGGGAACGCTGGTCAATCGAATTACTCTGCTGCTAAAGCTGGTGTCATTGGATTCACAAAATCCATGGCCAAAGAATTAGCTTCAAGAGGTATTACTGTGAATGCCATTGCCCCAGGATTTATTGATACAGATATGACTTCTGTTTTATCAGAACAAATTAAAGAAAATTTAGTGTCTGAAATACCTGTAGGACGATTAGGGAGTCCTGATGATGTCGCAGCTGCAGTTGTATTCTTAGTTTCTGATTTAGCAAATTATATTACTGGCCAGACTTTAAATGTTGACGGCGGTATGGTAATGTAAAGAAATACACTATTGAAAGGAGGTGATATCGTGACAACTTTTGAAAAAGTTAAACAAATTTCAGTAGAACAACTTGGTGTTGAGGAAGCTGATGTGACTATGGATTCAACTTTTATCGATGATTTAGGTGCTGATTCTCTTGATATTGTTGAATTAATTATGGCATTTGAAGAGGAATTCAGCATTGAAATTCCTGATGAAGTGGCTGAAAAAATGAAAGCTGTAAAAGATGCTGTAGAATACATAGAAAAAGAAAAGCAAGCTTAATTCTTTTTGTGTTCAAAAGAAGAAAGTCCCGTGAAATTATGTTTTTTCGCGGGACTTTCTTAAAAGATAATGTGCTAGCGAATGGAGGAATTGTAACTTGAAACTTCCAGAACTTAAAATAGGTAATCTGGTGGCCGCTATACCCATTATACAAGGTGGGATGGCAATACGAATTTCTACAGCAAAATTAGCGGCGGCTGTAGGCGAAGCCGGTGGTATTGGACTCATTGCTGCTTCTGGTATGAGTTTTGACGAATTGCGTAATGAAATTCGATTAGCTCGTTCTTTAACCAAAGGTATTATCGGAATCAATATAATGGTTGCAGCGAGAGAGTTTTCAGGTATTGTAAAAACAGCCATTGAAGAAGGTATTGATTTAGTTGTTGCTGGTGCAGGTTTCTCTCGGGATGTATTTGCATTAGGAAAAGAATCTGGCACACCAATCGTGCCAATTGTATCATCTGCAAAACTTGCTAAGATTTCTGAAAAATTAGGAGCTGCCGCGATCATCGTTGAAGGTAAAGAAGCTGGCGGACATTTAGGTACTGATCAAGCGCTTCATTCCATACTTCCTGAGATTGTTAATGCAGTCAAAATTCCTGTTATTGGTGCTGGTGGTGTGATGAGCGGTCATGATATCGTAGAAACATTGAAACTTGGTGCAAGTGGAGTTCAAATGGGAACTCGATTTGCTGCTAGTCTCGAATCAAATGCAGCCCCGGCCTTAAAAGAATTTTATTTAAAAGCCAGACCAGAAGATATTGTTCTCATTGACAGTCCTGTAGGACTACCTGGTCGTGCGCTAAATAACCCATTTGCAGAGAAAATTATTGGAAGTACTGCACCTACCCCTGAAACCTGTGATGCCTGCCTAAAACACTGCAAAAAGAATTTTTGCATAATTAAGGCATTAATTCGTGCTCAGCAAGGTGATGTGGAAACAGGATTAGTCTTTACTGGTGAGTACATTCATAAAATAGATGAAATACTATCGGTTAAGGAAATTTTCAATCGACTTCTCGCAGAAGTTGAAACTATAAATTAAATTAATAAGAGGTGAGTTTGTTTGAAAAAACGAGTTGTAATAACGGGCTTAGGTGCAGTGACACCTGTAGGTATTGGTAAGGACGAGTTTTGGCAAGCTCTATTAGCTGGGAAGTCTGGCGTGGGTAAGATCACTCGTTTCGATGCAAGTGAATATACTACACAAATTGCGGGTGAGGTTAAGAATTTTGACCCATCTCAATATATTGATAAAAAAGAAGCAAAAAGAATGGATCGTTGCACTCAGTTTGCCGTTGCGGCTAGCAAGATGGCTTTTGATGATTCAGGTATTGATTTGGCATCAGAAGATTTGACTCGTATTGGTACAATGATTGGTACTGGTATTGGCGGCATGGATGCCCTTCACGATCAATATAAAAATCTGTTTGATAAAGGCCCTAATCGTGTCAGCCCGTTTTTTATACCTATGATGATTGGTAATATGGCTGCAGGACAAACTTCAATTACTTTTGGATTGCAAGGACCATGCAGTTGTGTTGTTACAGCGTGTGCAACAGGTACAAATGCCATCGGTGATGCATTTAAGGTCATTCAACGTGGAGATGCTGATGTAATGGTAGCCGGTGGTACTGAAGCTGCTATTTCTCCCATTGCAGTTGCTGGTTTTTGTTCCATGAAAGCTATGTCGACTCGTAACGATGAACCAGAAAAAGCATCTCGTCCTTTTGACAAAGACCGTAATGGTTTTGTAATGGGTGAAGGCGCTGGTATCGTGATTCTTGAATCTTTGGAACATGCTACTGCTAGAGGTGCCGTAATTCTTGCAGAAGTGATTGGTTATGGCTTTAATGCTGATGCTTATCACATAACAGCCCCTGCCCCTGAAGGAGCGCAAGCAGCAAAATGTATGGCAATGGCTCTTCGTGATGCAGGCATTGAACCTGAGGCTGTTGATTATATCAATGCTCATGGTACTTCTACTCCTATGAATGACAAAAATGAGACATTAGCGATTAAATCATTGTTTGGTGCACATGCATCTAAATTAGCCGTCAGTTCCACTAAATCCATGACTGGACATTTATTAGGTGCATCAGGTGGTATCGAATGCATTGCAACGACATTGACATTAATAAATGATATAATTCATCCAACAATTAACTATGAAACTCCTGATGAAGAATTGGATTTGGATTATGTTCCGAATAAAGCTCGTAAACAAGTTGTCAATGTAGCACTCTCTAATTCTTTTGGTTTTGGTGGCCATAATGCAACGATTCTGTTGAAGAAGTTCCAAAACTAGGTTTGTGATGAGTGAAATGCTAAACAAGCATAGACTACATGCATTGCAAAAACTTTCCACCAAATTGGGTGTGCAGTTTGGGAATGT
Source organism: Pelosinus sp. sgz500959 (assembly GCF_042610375.1). Lineage (NCBI taxonomy): Bacteria > Bacillati > Bacillota > Negativicutes > Selenomonadales > Sporomusaceae > Pelosinus > Pelosinus sp. sgz500959. The sequence continues at coordinate 71,201 of NZ_JBGJZL010000008.1, read as the reverse complement.
CAATCTTCTGCATCAAGCCCTTACTCACACTTCCTATGCAAATGAATGTAAACATACAACGATGCTGCATAATGAACGTTTAGAATTTCTAGGTGATGCTGTATTGGATGTTGTTGTGAGCGAATATTTATTTCGCCAATTTCCAAATCTTCCTGAGGGAGAATTGACAAAGGCGAGAGCTGTTGTCGTTTGTGAGCCTACTTTAGCACGTTGCTCAGCAGAACTTGGCATTGGTGAATATTTATTTCTTGGAAAAGGTGAAGCTGGGTCAGGTGGCCGTGAGCGGACATCTATTTTGGCAGATGCTTTTGAAGCCATTATTGGTGCTATTTATCTCGATAATGGTTTTGAAAATACGGCTACTTTTGTGTTGAAGCAACTTCAAACAGACCTATCACTCCTTGCTCGCGGTGAATATGTGAAAGATTATAAAACACTGCTTCAAGAAGTTGTTCAGAAAAACACTGATAGTAAGATTATTTATGAAATTATCGATGAGACGGGCCCTGATCATCATAAGGTGTTTAAGGTGGCAGTACACGTTAATGGAAAACAGTTGGGTAGTGGACAAGGTAAAAGTAAAAAAGAAGCTGAGCAGCACGCTGCAAAGCAAGCGTTAATTGAATTGAAAGTGATAAACGACTAGGGCTTATGCCTGCGTCTCAAGACTTGGCATAGGCCAAGTCTTTTCTTACTATAAAAGGGACAAGGGGACAGGTTGAGTGTCCCCTTTGTTTTGGGACACTCAACCTGTCCCCTTGTCCCTTGTCTTGGAGGAAGGCATAATGAAACATTATATTATCCCCGTATTCATTCCTCATTATGGATGTACACATGCTTGTGTATTTTGCAATCAGCAAAAAATAACGGGTCAGACAGTGCCAGTATCAGCTCAAGAAGTTACTGGTATCATTGAAGAACATCTAGTAAGAATCACTGAAAAACGTCATATTGAAGTTGCTTTTTATGGTGGAAGTTTTACCGCTCTTGATCTTAAAGTTCAGCAAGATTTACTTACACCTGCTTATGAGGCTTTACAGTGTGGAAAAATTCATGCCATTCGTCTTTCAACACGTCCAGATTGTATTACGGAGGGAATTGTACAAAATTTGATTAACTTTGGGGTATCGACGATTGAACTTGGTGTACAATCTCTTGATGACAAAGTATTAGAGGCAAGTGCGAGAGGGCATAGCAGTGGTGCTGTTGTGCAAGCTGTTGCTGTGATTAAAAAGATGGGGCTCTCTTGTGGTATCCAGGTCATGCCAGGACTGCCTGGAGAAGATTGGGCAAGCCTTATTAGCACTGCGCAAGGCATTGTTCAGCTTGCGCCTGATTTTGTGCGTGTTTATCCCACTCTTGTGATTGCTAATACTCAATTGGCTACAATGTACAATGATGGGAGGTACGATGCTCTGCCTATCTCCGGAGGAGTCAGTCGCGCTGCTTATTTGAAAATACTTTTTGCTCAATATCATATACCAGTCATTCGCACTGGTTTGCAAGCGACGGAAGATCTGGGTAACCCTGAGATTGTACTCGCAGGACCTTATCATCCCGCTTTTGGTGAAATGGTTGATTCCTATCTTTTTTATTTGATGGTTGCTCATTTTGCTGAAAGCGTTATATTAGAAAAAAATAGTAAGATCTTGGTTCATCATCATACTCGTGATACTTCTAAACTAAGAGGCATGTCAAATTGTAATATAAAGAAACTACAGCGCATATACAATATGGATCAGCTTGTGCTGAAGGCTGATGGTCTAAAGTTAGATGAAGTGCTGATTGAGTATCAAAATCTATCTTATATCATCAATAAAAAAATGATTTATTGCATTTAAATTCTAAAAGAGGAATTATTAGGAAATGAACAGAATACTATAGAGTATAGTAAGCCCTGATACCAAAAGGAGGTTACATAATGGATGTTCTAAAAGTATCTGCAAAATCAAATCCTAAATCTGTAGCAGGCGCCTTGGCTGCGGTGCTAAGAGAAAGAGGCACTGCTGAAGTACAAGCAGTGGGGGCCGGGGCAGTGAATCAAGCAATAAAAGCAATTGCTATAGCTCGAGGATTTGTTGCGCCTAATGGTATTAATCTGATCGCCATTCCTGCTTTTGCTGAAATTGTAATTGACAGTGAAGAGCGCACTGCGATTCGTTTTATTGTGGAACCTAGATAGTTTTCTTAAATTTTTACAAAAGAAACCTGTTTGCGATGCAAACAGGTTTTTTGCACCGAACTCATAACCTATTAGCTTATTGTGTAAATGGCAGGTACATGGTAAAATTTAAAGGTTAAGCAACTATAAAAATTATAATAATATGTGTGGTGAGTTAATTTGCTATTGCGCAGACTTGAAGCTTATGGCTTTAAATCTTTTGCTGATAAAACAGAAATTGAATTTGGACCTGGCATCACTGTTGTTGTCGGACCCAATGGCAGTGGAAAAAGTAATATTTCCGATGCCATTCGTTGGGTGCTGGGTGAACAAAGTATTCGTACTTTGCGGGGTACTAGAATGGAAGATGTGATCTTTGCAGGTAGCTCTGGTCGTCGTCCTCTTGGAATTGCTGAAGTATCCTTAACTTTTGATAATAGTGACGGTACATTGCCGATCGAATTTAGTGAAGTGATTATTACCCGTCGGGTCTTTCGTTCTGGAGATAGTGAGTATTTTATCAATAAAGGGCTATGCCGTTTAAAAGATATTTATGAATTATTGGCCGATACAGGGCTTGGACGCGATGCAATGAGTGTTATTGGACAAAATAAAGTAGATGAAATATTAAATAGTAAACCAGAAGATCGTCGTTTATTATTTGAAGAAACAGCTGGCATCACAAAGTATAAACAACGTAAAAAAGATGCAATGCGTAAATTAGACGACACAACTCAAAATCTGATTAGGGTGTCAGATATAACAAATGAACTAGCCATTCAGCTTGTTCCCTTAGCAGAGAGTGCAGAACGCACTAAAAAATATAATAAAATACAATCTGAATTAAGAAGTTGTCAAGTCACACTTCTTGTCAATATCCTAGAAAAATCAGAAAAAATGGTAGAAAGTGCGACCTTACAGAAGAATCATCTAACCGAACAAGATGTGGCTATTAGCACTGAGATTAATTTAAAAGAAACTGAAAAAATTCAAGGAACAACAAAGCTTATTGAGGCTGATGAGAAGCTTGCCTTTTATGCAAATTCCATGAATCAAGCTGATCATGAGTTAGAACGAGTTCGTGGTAAAATTGCAGTCATTAAAGAGCGAATGATTCATAGTCAACGTAGCAAAGATCGAATTACGGATGAACAAAGGCGTATTGAAGAACAAACGAATGAAATTACAGAAAAAATACGTGGTGCTCATGATGTATTGACCAGTCAGCAAACTCTTGCTAAACAGTTGAGCCAAGATCTAGATGATCAAAATTCATCTTATAATCAAATAACAACAGAAATTCAACAGGTTCAGCAACAGTTAGAAACAGATAAAGAAAAAACCTTTAATTATTTACATGAAATTGTTGCTGAGCGTAATAAAGTGACTACGATTGAGCGAGATTTGATTAGAATACAAACTCGGCAACAAGATTTTGAACAAGAGTATCAAGACCATCAAGAACAATTAAATCATATGACAACTGCAGCGAATACAATTCTTTCTGAGCAACAAGCTGTAAAAATAAACTTAGTTGAGTTACATAAAGAGCAGGAATCAATTGAAAAAAACAAACAAATTAAAGGACAACATCTACAGCAAATAGCCCAAAAAGAAAAACAACTGCTGATTCAAGTGAATGAATTAAATTCACGATTTAAAATACTATCAAATATGCAAAATGAATATGAGGGTTTTGCCCGTGGTATTAAAAGTGTTTTAAAAAGTGATGCAAGTTGGCATTCAGGTATTTGTGGTGCTGTAGCGCAAATTCTAACAGTACCAGATCAGTATGTAACAGCGATTGAGATTGCTTTAGGTGGTGCTGTGCAACATATTATTACGGAAAATGCAGAAATTGCTAAACAGGCGATGTATTTTTTAAAAACTAAAAACTTAGGACGGGCAACATTTCTCCCTCTTGATACAATTAAGCCTTTTAAACCACGAGATGGGGAAAAAGCGGCAGCCAATGCACCAGGTTCTTTAGGATTTGCTGCGAACCTCGTCAGTTGCGAACCGCGTTATCGTCCTATCATTGAATCTTTATTAGGGCGCACAATTATTGTCGATCATATTGATAGTGGGCTCAAAATTGCAAAAGAACAAGGCTACTCTGTAAAAATAGTGACTTTAGAAGGCGAACTCTTAAATCCAGGTGGGTCGATGACAGGTGGCAGTACGAATAAACGGGATAGTAGTTTTATAAGTCGTAACAATGCCATCACGGCCATTACACAAAATTTAGATGAAGGGAAAGTTAACTTAGTAGCAGTGCAACAACAGGTAGAATCCATTCAAAAAGAAATTTCGGAAATTGAGCAAGAAATCCTTAATCTTCAGCGTAAACGTCAACAAACAGAAGTCCGGCAAGCCGAAATTGCTGTACATGCTGAAAAAATCCAACTTGATATTAAACGGCTTACCATAGGAATTGAAAATATACATTCTGAAAAAGTAACCTGTCTAGAGGAAGAAAAACAACTAAAAGAGTCGTTAACTCAAACTCATGTGACAATTGCTACATTGGAGAAACGGGATCATGCTCATCAAGAAGAGTTAACTGTTGGACAACAAAAACATCAAGAACTGCAAAATGCGAAGGATGAATTGCAGAAAAAAGTAACGGATCTTAAGATTGAATTAACAGAGATCCAACAGAAGATCACAGCAATTGTTGCTAATTGCCAACAATATGAACAATCAAAACAAACTTTAAAACGACAACTTGATCAGTTGGAAGCTGAAAGCAATGAGCTATCGACACAAGCATTGCAAGCAGATCAAGATTTAGCTAAGATGGGCATTGAACAAGCAACCTTATCTGAACAAAAAATCAAAGATGAAGAGCAACATAAAGCTCAATATGAGACGAAATTACGGATTTTATCCACGTTACAACAGTTAGAGAAAGAAATAAAAGAACTACGGCGTAAATCACATGATTTGCAAACTCGTTTGCATGAGAGTGAGTTATTAGCAACAAAATATACCTATGAAGTCAGTAATTCACGAGAAAAACTCGAACAGCAATTCACTTTGACCATAGAGGAAGCCAAGAAAATTTGTCTTACTGACCACATCGGCAATATTAGCAAATTGGCCAAGGACTTAGAAAAGGAAATCTTGGCATTAGGTCCAGTCAATCATGCAGCTCTTGATGAGTTTACCCATTTGCAAACGCGCTATGATTTTTTACAAAAACAATATCAGGATTTAGTATCAGCGAAAGAATATTTGGCGTCTATTATTAGTGACATTGATAAGACCATGTCGGAAAAATTTATAGAGTCGTTTACAAAAATTAATGAATATTTTAGTGATATATTCATTCGATTATTTGGCGGAGGCAGTGCTGAACTTAAATTGATTGATCCTGATAATATGCTCAATACAGGGATTGAAATTATTGTACAGCCACCAGGCAAAAAACTGCAAAATCTGGTATTATTATCAGGTGGGGAGCGAACACTAACTGTTATCGCTTTATTATTTGCATTTCTGACCTATCGTCCAACCCCTTTTATTGTAGTTGATGAAATTGATGCATCCTTGGATGAAGCTAATGTAGAACGCTTGAGTCAATTTTTAGAGGATTATTCCAAGCATACTCAATTTATTGTAGTGACCCATCGTAAGGGGACAATGGAAGTTGCGACGGTAATGTATGGAGTTACCATGGAACAATCAGGAGTCTCGCGTTTAATTTCAGTCAAGTTAATGGACAAAACTGGATAATATAAATAGATAAATGGAGGTAATAGAGTATGGGATTTTTTGATAAACTAAAAGCAGGATTAGAAAAAACAAGGAAAAGTTTCACAGAAAAAATTGAGAAATTGGTGATAGGGTATGCCACCATTGACGATGAATTTCTCGATGACCTAGAAGCTGTTTTATTATCAGCAGATGTAGGGATACAAACAACGACAAAATTAATGGCTGATATTAGAAAGGGCATTAAAAATAAAGAAATAAATAGTCCTGAAGATTTAAAACCTTTTTTACAAACTAAAATCAGTGATATGCTTGCTGATTCTGTCGCTGAAACTAAAATGGCAACAAGCGGGCCAACTGTCATTGTGGTGGTTGGAGTGAATGGCGTAGGTAAAACGACCACTATTGGAAAGCTTGCGCAATATTATAAAGAACAGGGCTTAAAAGTGATGTTGGCAGCAGCGGATACCTTTCGTGCAGCAGCTATTGACCAACTAGAAATTTGGGGTGAACGAACAGGCACTGAAGTCATTAAACATAGTGAAGGATCTGACCCAGCAGCCGTCGCCTTTGATGCAGTGCAGTCAGCCAAAGCAAAAAAAGTGGACTTACTCATTGTTGATACGGCAGGACGATTGCATACTAAATCCAACTTAATGGAAGAATTGAAAAAAATAAGTCGTGTCATCAGCCGTGAAATCCCTGATGCACCTCATGAGACCTTTTTGGTACTTGATGCCACAACTGGGCAAAATGCTGTAAATCAAGCCAAGGTTTTTGGTCAAGCTGCTGATTTATCAGGTATTGTATTAACAAAACTTGATGGTACAGCCAAAGGCGGAGTGGTCATCGCCATTAAAGCCGAGCTGAACTTACCTGTCAAATGGATTGGTGTAGGGGAATCAGCAAGTGACTTACGTCCTTTTGTTCCACAAGACTTTGTACAAGCATTATTTGGTGACAAGTAAAAATACTTGACAACCTTTTGTATTAAGGTTATACTATGTTAGTAAAGTAATTGTGTCGCTTGTTACAGGGTCGTAGAAGTTCTATGCCCTACAGTGAAACTATTTGAAACATAGAACTCTTCCCAGTGCAAAGGTGGTAACCATGTTAGAGAAAGTCTTGCGTATTGTCATACTGTTCGATTTTTATGGCTCACTTTTAACTGAGAAACAACAATTTGCTCTTGAAATGCATTGTTTGAAAGATTTTTCATTGGCTGAAATTGCTGATGAACTTGGCGTATCACGTCAAGCTGTTCATGACTTATTAAAACGTGCAGAGCAAATACTGATGGATTATGAAGAAAAACTTAAGTTTGTTGAACGTTACCAACGTGAACAACAAACTCTACAACATATATACAATTTGATTGAGAAATTACCAGACAGCATACGGTACATACCTGAACTAGATTCAGCGGTAAAAGAACTAAATTGCTTGTTAGACTATTCAAAAGAGGTGTAATATGGTTTTTGAGGGTTTAGCCGATAAGTTTCAACAAACTTTTAAAAAATTGCGTGGTAAGGGCAAACTAGCAGAAGCTGATGTTAATGAGGCGATGCGGGAAGTTCGGATGGCTTTACTTGAAGCCGATGTTAATTTTAAAGTTGTTAAAGATTTTATCGCCAAAATTAAAGAACAAGCCGTTGGGCAAGAAGTTATGGGAAGCCTTACGCCAGCTCAATTTGTTATCAAAATCGTCAATGATGAATTGACAAATCTAATGGGTGGAACACAAAGTCGTCTGACTGTTTCTTCAAGACCACCAACAGTCATCATGTTAGTTGGGCTTCAAGGAGCTGGTAAAACAACGACGGCAGGTAAATTAGCACATTTATTGAAAAAACAAAGTAAGCGTCCATTATTAGTGGCTGCTGACATATATCGTCCTGCTGCGATTAAGCAATTGCAAGTTCTTGGCGGACAACTGGATATTCCTGTTTTCGCAATGGAAGAATGTAAAGATGCTGTACTCATTGCACAAAAAGCGATTGAGTATGCTCTATCTCATACGAGAGATACAGTGATTATTGATACTGCTGGTCGTCTGCACATCAATGAAGAGTTGATGGAAGAATTAAAATTAATTAAGAAAATTGCAAAACCACATGAAATCCTTTTAGTCGTTGATGCAATGACTGGACAAGATGCTGTTGGTGTTGCTGAATCCTTTAACCAGGATCTTGGTCTTGATGGTGTTATTCTCACAAAACTTGATGGTGATGCTCGCGGTGGTGCAGCTTTATCCATTAAAGCAGTGACTGGTTGTCCAATAAAATTTGCTGGGATGGGCGAAAAACTTGATGCTCTCGAGCCATTCCATCCTGATCGTATGGCATCTCGTATTCTAGGAATGGGCGATGTCATGAGCTTGATTGAGAAAGCTAGCGCTACCATTGATTTGGAACAAGCCAAAGAAATGGAAAAGAAATTCCGTAAAGATGATTTTAACTTGGATGATTTCCTGGAGCAATTGCAACAAGTGCGCAAATTAGGCCCTCTCGATCAAATCCTTGGTATGATCCCAGGTATGGGTAATTTGAAAAAATTACAAGATGTAAAAATCGATGAAAAAGAATTAACTCGCACCGAAGCTATTATTCGCTCCATGACAAAAAAAGAACGTCGCGATGCATCAATTATTAATGGCAGCCGACGTAAACGGATTGCTCTTGGTAGTGGTACTCGTGTGCAAGATGTAAATAAATTATTAAAGCAATTTGTAGAAGCTAAAAAAATGATGAAAAAATTCCAAGATATGCAAAAAAATGGTAAAAAATCTTTTGGTGGTTTCAAAATGCCATTTATGTAAATTTAAATAAGATATTCTATGAAGGAGGTGATTCTTGTGGCAGTAAAAATTCGTTTAACACGTATGGGTGCGAAAAAACATCCTTTCTATCGTATCGTTGTAGCTGATTCTCGTGCTCCTCGTGACGGACGTTCTATCGAAACTTTGGGACATTATGATTCCACTGTAGAACCAGCAATTATTAAAATTGATGAAGATAAAGCTATTAGTTGGATGCAAAATGGTGCACAACCAACCGATACTGTAAAATCTCTTTTCAGCAAAACTGGTATCATGAAAAAATGGGATGAACTAAAGCGTACTAAGAAAGAGGCGTAATAACTGTGAAAGAATTAGTTGGAGTTATTGCCAAAGCGTTAGTGAAAAACCAAGATGAAGTGCGGGTCACAGAAGTTTGTGATGCTGCGACCACTATTTACAGTCTTCACGTCTCGCAAGAAGATATGGGTAAAGTGATTGGCAAACAAGGGCGTATTGCGAAAGCTATGCGTACTGTTGTCAAAGCGGCAGCCATTCGTGAAAACAAAAAAGTAATGGTGGAAATTATTTAGTCTGGTGTATGAAACACGACAAAATCATAGATACTATTAGAAAAGGTTCAAATGCAGGTTGCTCATAGCGGGTAACCTTGCAGATGAACCTTTTCCAACAATATTGAAAGGTAGGAAGATAATATGGATACAATTACTTTAAAGTGCCCCATTATGATTAAATCTAAAGTAACTGAGGATTTGAAACAAAAACTAATTGCTGATCTTCAAGATGGCTTAAATAAAGTTGAAATGGAATTACAACAATTATCATTTCATGCAAAACGTATGATGGATGAGCAAGCTGAACTTGACGCTGAAGGGCTTCCAGCACTACGCCAACATATTGAAGTTGAAAACCAAAAACGTTTTGACTATAAAAATCAATTAGTAGCAAAACTAAAAGAAACAGAACAATTGGAAATTGGTGCAGAAATTTCTCAAGGAAACTTGGAACAAATTGTGACCTTGAAAGTTGGAGATAATTTACACGATTTTATGAGTGCTGAGATTTTGCTAGAAGATGGCAAAATTATCGCCTTTAGAAACTAAGATTATGTCTGATACGATGATTAAAATTGGACAAATCCTTGCTCCACAAGGGGTACGGGGTGAAGTGCGCGTCATGCCGCTGACGGATTTTCCTGAACGTTTTAAAACACTAAAAGTCGCACATCTTGATGATGGTACAAATTTGCAAGTTGAAAGTGTACGTTATCATCGACAGTTTGTATTATTGAAGTTCTCTGGACTTGATAATCGAAATATGGTTGAGCAGTTACGTCATAAAATGATCGAAATTGAACGTAAGGATTTGATGCCATTACCTGAAGGTCATTATCATGTTTTTGATATCATTGGTCTCTCTGTGTATAATGAGCAAGACGAATTCCTAGGAAAAATTTCTGATATCTTGCAAACTGGCAGTAATGATGTTTATATTGTTGAACAACAAAATAAACAACCTTTACTCATTCCAGGGCTTAAAAGCGTTGTTTTACAAATTGATATTGCAGCTGGCAAAATGATTGTAAAATTGCAGGAAGAATGGGAATAAGCATGCGAATTGATATTGTTTCCTTATTTCCTGATATGTTTGCTGGTCCTTTTGGTCATAGCATTCTGAAACGGGCGCAAGAGGCAGAAATTTTACATATTAATGTGGTGAATCCTCGGGATTTTACCTTTGATAAACATCATACAGTGGATGATACTCCTTTCAGTGGTGGAGCAGGTATGGTGATGAAACCAGAGCCTATCTTTAGAGCTGTAGAAAGTATCGTTGAATCGAGTCAAATCACCAATCGGCGCATTATTTTAATGTGTCCAGGCGGTTCTCCTCTTGACCAAGATAAGGTCAAAGAATTAGCAGAGTATGATCAGCTTATTTTGTTATGTGGACATTATGAAGGTATTGATGAACGAGTTCGATTACATTTAGTTGATGAAAGCATTTCAATTGGTGATTATGTTTTGACTGGTGGAGAATTGCCGGCAATGGTCATCACTGATGCTGTTGCTAGAATGTTGCCTGGTGTTCTTGGTTCAAGCAGTTCAGCTCCCCAGGACTCATTTTATAATGGCTTATTAGAATATCCACAATACACTCGCCCTCGTGAATTTCAAGGTATGGAAGTACCAGAGATTGTTTTATCTGGTGACCATGCTAAAATTAATCGTTGGCGGCATAAGCAATCACTCAAAAACACTCTTGAACGGCGACCTGATTTATTAAAAAATAGAGAATTGAGTTTAGATGATAAGAAACTATTAGCAGAAATCATCGCTGAGCAGACTGGAGGTTAGTATGGCATTACCAATTTACCTCGGCTTAGTACATTACCCCATCTATAACAAGAATGAAGAAATCATTACAACGGCCATTACTAATTTTGACATTCATGATATTGCCCGTACTTCACGTACCTATGATTTAAAAAAATATTTTATTATCCATCCTCTTGAAAGCCAAACGCGGTTAGCCCAAGAAATCATGGATTACTGGCAGCACGGCTATGGCGGTCAATATAACCCTGACCGTTTAGAAGCTTTTAGTGTGCTTGATATTAAGTCAGATATTCAAAGTGCGGTGGAGTATATTACGCAGAGGGAAGGGACTCGTCCCATCATTATTACCACTGATGCCCGCAAATTTCCTAACAGTATATCTTACAAAAATATGCGTGAACAGATCGAAGAGACTGGTAAACCTTATTTGATTTTGTTTGGTACAGGTTGGGGAATTGAGAATTCTGTTATGGCAGAATTTGATTATATCTTAGAACCTATTTATGGTCCTGGTGATTATAATCATCTACCTGTACGAGCAGCGGTAGCCATTATTTTGGATCGCCTTCTTGGAGAAAAATGGTGGGTATAAGAAAAAAATAGTCCCTATCTATTGAATTTGCAATTAAGTTATGATATAATTTTTAAGGTGTAACGGACGGTCCACTGTACAATCGAAATTGACATGAACGTCTAGGATAAGGAGGAAATAGTTGTGAATATTATTCAAGCATTAGAACAAGAACAATTACGTCAGGATATTCCATCATTTAAATCAGGAGATACTGTACGGGTTCATGTTAAAGTTGTGGAGGGTACTCGCGAGCGTATCCAGTTATTTGAAGGTGTAGTGATTGGCAGAAGCAACGGTGGGATACGTGAAACTTTTACAGTTAGACGCGTTTCTTACAATGTTGGTGTAGAACGTACTTTCCCAGTACATTCCCCACGTCTGGATAAAATTGAAGTTGTACGTAAAGGTATTGTACGTCGTGCTAAACTTTACTACTTACGCAAACTTAAAGGTAAAGCAGCTCGTATTAGAGAAAGACGCTAGAAGTTATTTAGGGACTGTTTTCAGTCCCTTTTTTTCACAAAATCAAAAAATACAAGATTTTTTTGATTTCGAGCAAAGGCAATTGAGGCTTGGCGTAAGCCAAGTTTTCTTTGTTTACAGAGGAGGTATGTAACAATGAGTGACACTAATTTGGGCGAAGAAATTAAAGATTGGGTCGTTTCTATCCTCATTGCTGTTGTGTTAGCCTTTTTTATTAGATACTTTATTGTTGAATTATATATGGTTGAAGGACCGTCCATGCGTCCAACGCTGGTCACTAGTGAGCGTTTAGTGGTGAATAAATTTATTTATCGCTTTAAAGCTCCCGAAAGAGGCGATGTACTCGTATTCCGTTATCCTAAAGATCCGAGTCGGGACTTTATTAAACGGGTTATTGCTGTAGCTGGTGATACCATTGAGATAAAAGATGGCCGTGTATTTGTAAATGACCAGTTGTTAAATGAAACTTATATTCTAGAAAAAACACGTGGTTCTTATCCGCTATCAACTGTGCCCGAAGGTCATATTTTCGCAATGGGGGATAATCGCAATAACTCAGAAGATAGTCGTTTTCGGGATGTTGGATTTGTGCCTCTAGAACTAGTCAAAGGCAAAGCCGTAATGATTTTTTGGCCAATAGACAACATAAAAACCCTTCCGTAGGTTAGAATAGAGATAGGATGGTGTGGGACACAAAGGAATCTATGATACTCCTTTGTGTCCTTTGTTCCTTGCTACTGAACATGGTATAAACTAGCGTAGTGGTAAAAATAGCATTTTAGAGAGTGATAATAATGGATAATTTAAATATTAATTGGTTTCCAGGGCATATGACAAAAGCTTTGCGTATGATGCGCGCCAATTTAAAATTGGTGGATGTAGTCATCGAACTGCTGGATGCTCGTATTCCTTACAGTAGTGCCAATCCCGTGATGAATGAACTATTAGAAGGTAAACCGCGTGTTGTCGCCCTTAATAAAGCCGACCTTGCAGACCCAGAGTGGACAAAAAAATGGATTAAGCATTTTAGTACTCAAGGGCATCAGGTTGTGGCCTTGGATGCGATGACTGGTTCAGGGACAAAAGCGTTGGTCAGTCAAGTCGAGCAACTTGGGTATCAGAAAGCAACTAAACTCGTATCTAAAGGCGTTAATGCACGTGCTGTTCGAGCTATGATCTTAGGTATTCCTAATGTTGGTAAATCTTCCTTAATTAATAATTTAAATGGTGTGAATGTGGCACGTGTTGCTGATAAGCCAGGAGTTACGCGGGGAAAACAGTGGATTAAAATTGGTCGAAATTTAGAACTTCTTGATACACCGGGTGTTTTATGGCCAAAATTTGAAGACGTTGAAGTTGGCTTTAGGCTGGCTATTACAGGAGCCATTAAGGAAGATATTTACGATCTTGAAAAAGTCGCAGTGCGCATGCTTACTTTACTGAGTGAGCAATATCCTGAGAGGCTGATTGAACGTTACAATTTAACAGCACCACTTCCCGAGGATCCAACTGAAATTTTAGAATTAATTGGAAAACGCCGCGGTTGCTTACGCAGCGGAGGCATCATTGATTATGAAAAAGCTAGACGGTTGATTCTTAAAGAATTCCGTGATACGAAATTAGGACGATTTACATTAGATCGTCCAGGAGAGATCCGCGTATTAGTGGATACAGAAAAATAGGAATAAAGGGTAGCACTTGCTATCCTTTATTTTTTTCTTTAAAACAGGGATTGTCTTATGAATCAAGAATATATATGATAGATTATAGAATTTTCAACTATACATAATAAATATGTTATATGTACTTTAAGATAGTCGATTAGGAGGGATATTTTTGGGCAGTAAGAGCATGACAGTCACACAAATTACTCAATTATTAGGAAGTAATGATGTGTCAATTGATATAATCAATGATCTTAAACAAGATTCACGTATTTCTGTCAGTCGTTTGCTTATGAAATGGGAACAGAGACAAGAAAAACTTTTATTGGAGAAAGAACGTATACAAGGACTCTATGAACAAGAACGTTTATTAAAAAACTGTGGCTATGATCTAATTGCTGGTGTAGATGAAGCAGGTCGCGGACCGCTTGCTGGACCGGTCGTTGTCGGTGCTGTTATTTTGCCGTTAGGATTTCATCTCCCTCTCATTAATGACTCTAAGAAATTATCAGCTAAGCAAAGAGAAGAGCTTTATGATGTAATCAAAGAGGTAGCGATCGATGTGCAATCTACAGTTATTGATATTGAGACTATCGACCATGTGAATATTTATCAAGCCACGATACTAGGAATGTATCGCACCATTGGACAGTTTTCACCTCAGCCTCATGCGGTTTTAATCGATGCGGTGCCCTTACCTGATTTAGCAATGCCTTCTGTATCTTTGATTGGTGGTGATGCAATCAGCGCTTCTATCGGGGCTGCATCAATTATTGCTAAAGTCGAACGAGATCGCCTCATGCTAAAACTTGATGAGGAATATCCACAATACGGTTTCGCCAAACACAAAGGATACGGTACGGCAGAGCATATGAGAGCATTACAACAATATGGTCCGTGCCCAATCCATCGAAAAAGTTTTGAGCCTATTAAATCATGGAAAACAACTAATCATGAGTAAAAATGAAACTGAAAAACCAAAGCAACAGGCTGTAGCCTTACGTTACCAACAACAAAATAGTACGGCACCGAAAGTCATTGCAAAGGGATCAGGGTTTATTGCTGAAAAGATATTAGCCACTGCTACGCAAAATTCCATTCCTGTATATCAAAATAAAACATTGGTCAGTATGCTAATGGCGGTCGAACTTGACAGGGAGATTCCCCCAGCATTATATCAAGCCGTTGCTGAAATTTTAGCCTATGTCTATCAAGTTGATCAAAAAATAGGCAAAAGAAATAGTGATCGTCTCTAAGTAATAGAATGACATTAGTAGTTATTGGAAATAGTATACTGAGGTGTTTTATGATGAATAACATCGAGGTAGGAAATCTTGGCGAACAGGCTGCTGCTGATTATCTACATCAGTCTGGTTATGAAGTTTTAACACGAAAATATCGAACTAAAATAGGTGAGATTGATATTATTGCAAAGCTTAAAGATACAGTCGTATTTGTAGAAGTGAAAACCAGACGGAGCACTCGTTGTGGCTTCCCTGCAGAAGCTGTTACTTACCGGAAACAACAAAAAATAATGAATACGGCGATGTATTATCTTAGCTATACAGATCAGACTCAGCTTTATTGTCGTTTTGATGTAATCGAAGTATTTTTATCAGATCGAACTATGATAAAATATAATCATATTATAGATGCATTTCGAGCATAAGGTAGGTGTAAGTAAAACGTGAGAATCATTGTAGGCATTACAGGTGCAAGTGGTGCTATTTACGGTTTTAGGTTAATACAAGTTCTTAAAGATGCCGGGTGTGAAATTCACGCTGTGGTCTCAGAACCTGGTTGGCAAGTTTTAGAGTATGAATGTGGTATTAAAAAAGAGGATATTATGGGAAAAGTAGATTTTTTACATGATATCAATAATATTGGGGCTTGTATAGCCAGTGGCTCATTTCGAACAGATGCAATGGTTGTAGTTCCTTGCTCTATGCGGACATTAGGTGGTATTGCTAATGGTATTGCCGATAATTTACTTGGTCGTGCCGCAGATGTCATGCTTAAGGAAGGGCGAAAGTTGATTATTGTACCGAGGGAAACCCCCTTTAGTGCCATACATTTAGGTAATATGCTTAAGCTAGCTCAATTAGGGGTTAGGATTGTTCCAGCTTGTCCTGGTTTTTATCACCGTCCTGAGAATTTGCAAGCTGTGATTGATATGATGGTTGGAAAAATTTGCGATACAATTGGTGTTGAACACAACTTATTTCCTCGTTGGCAAGGGGAGTAATTTTCTAGTATTTATAAAGCACTCTCCATTCTAGGATTGGGGAGTGAGGGTGTTATCTACAGGGGCATTTGTAAGAACCCGTTAAGGCTAGAAAATCAGCTTTAACGGGTTCTCTTTGCAGGAGATATTTTCTTCTATTAATCGATTCACATTTATACAAAATTCCTCTTCAGCCCAGGTTGTACGTCAAATATACGTCCTGATTACTTGCGAAAATCCTCTTTTCTGCAAATCCTACTAAGAGTGATTTGATGAAAAGAGCAAATTGATTAGCAGGAATTTTGTAATTTATAACAAATATAAATTCTATAAAAGATGATTTAAAACTATGAAAAATTAAGGGAGCAGTTTTTAGGAAGGGGAAATTCTACTTGGAATTATTAATTTAACAATTTTTTGAGTTTTATAGAATTTTATATTTCGTTATATGTGATCGACGCAGAAGCAAGTGTGAGAAAATAGATTGTTAGTATAATTTTGGGTGGTGGAAAATAATGCAAAGGTTATTACACTCATCGAAAGAGCTAGATGAAAGTTTTGCTGCTTTTATTCTAAAAACTATGCCATTAGCTGTAATGATTGTAAACAATGACGTGAGAGTACAAGGTATAAACGAAGCAGCTCAGGATTTTTTATGTATTTCCGGTGAAGAAGCTCACTTGCAAAAGTGTGGAGATGTTTTAAAGTGTATTCATGCTCGTGGTCCAGGGGGATGCGGAGGGGCGAGTTTCTGCTCGAGATGTGTATTACGGAAAAGTGTACTTGAAGCGTTGGAAGGTCGCACGGTATCTCGCAACAAAGGAAATTTTGATCTCGTCGTTGATGGTGTAGTGAAGAGATGGATCTTGTTGGTGACGGCATCACCCATAGTATACGGAAACATGCGGATGGTTATTGTGCTTGTAGAAGATGTTTCTCTCGTTACGCAAATTCAAGGGCTGATTCCTATATGTTCATTATGTCACTGTATCCGCGATGATCAGGGGGATTGGCATTCGCTCCAAAACTATTTAATGACCCATTCAGAAGCGGAATTAACCCATGACTTTTGCCCCATTTGTAGTGGAAAGTTGCAGGTTCAGCATACTCTGAGTAAGTAACAGACAGGTTGTATCAAAAAAATACATGGGGCGAATTATTTAACCCTTGCGACTCGCGGGTAATAAAGACTGATATATTGGCGCGGATTGAAAAATAGTGATTACCGTCTTGCTCTTGATTGAGTGGGACGGTTTTTATTTATCAAACAATTTTAGGATAATAGAATGATACTAGAATTTATTGGAAATAGTATAGTGAGATGTTTTAAAGGATAAATAATGTTAATCATGATTTGCTGACCACTGATAAGGTGGGGGATAGATGGGGGTAATAAAAGAATTATGTTTTCTCAAACATTCGGCTCAACAACCCTTGGACTTAATGGTGTGTTAATTACTGTAGAAGTTGATATATCGAATGGTTTACCAGCTTTAGATATTGTAGGTTTACCTGATACGGCCGTTCGCGAATCGAGAGAGAGGGTACGAGCGGCCATTAAAAATTCTGGTTTTGAATTTCCTTCACGGCGTATTACGATCAACTTGGCCCCTGCTGATTTAAAGAAAGATAGTTCAGGATTGGATTTACCCATTGCGATTGGTATTTTAGTAGCTAGTGAACAACTTATTTGGGCTCATTACCAAGATTATTTATTTGTCAGTGAGTTATCTTTGGATGGAAAATTACGAGGCATATCGGGTATATTACCCATGGCTATTCATTGTCGTGAACAAGGAATTAAACATATGGTTGTTGCCCAAGAAAATGTACAAGAAGCACTATTAGTAGAGGGGATCAATACGTATGCACCCCTTACTTTAGCGCAGTTAGTACTCCATCTTGGAAATAACAAGAGCTTATCTTGTGAAGAAAAACAATTAGGTGTCAAACAATCCTCTGGAAATATTGAAGATTTTGCGGATGTACAAGGGCAACTGGTCGCTAAACGAGCCTTGGAAATTGCTGCTGCGGGGGGACATAATTTACTCATGATCGGTTCTCCAGGATCTGGTAAAACGATGTTAGCACGGCGTATTACATCTATTTTACCGACTATGTCCTCACAAGAGGCCCTGGAAGTGACTAAAATCTATAGCATTGCTGATTTATTACATAATCATTCAGGTTTAGTGACAATCAGACCTTTTCGTAGTCCCCATCACACAATTTCAGGGGCGGGCATGGTAGGAGGTGGACGTATTCCAAGACCTGGAGAAGTTACCTTAAGTCATCATGGAGTGCTATTTTTAGATGAACTTGCTGAATTTCCTAGGATGGTATTGGAAGCTTTACGTCAACCTGTAGAGGATGGACAGGTGACGATCTCACGAGTCAATGCATCTTTTTCATACCCAGCTAAGTTCATGCTAATATCCGCTATGAATCCATGTCCGTGCATGGAACATCCTGTGAGAAAACAAACTTCACAGACAGTTTTACTTCGGGCTCATCTCTATCTTCAGAGTGTTTCGTATGAACGATTACTTCACGTACCAGTTGCTTAATTATATCACGCTTAGTTTCCCATGTAATTTCACCTGCAATCTTTTCTTTTAGATTATCTAATAGAGAGATAACGTCCTTTCTACGATTCATCTCATCAGTGGTCGTAGCAAGGGCGTTTTTTAATTCTTTTTGTTTGGTTTCAAGCGAAGTTTTCTCATTATTGATTTTTGACAACTGATCTTCTACATCCTTATCGGTGATCAATCTTTTACGGTACAGGTCGAGTATAGGCTGTATTTCTGAATCTTTTTGAGAAAGGGAAGAGGCTATCATCTTCAATTCCTGTTCAGTTGAAACATTACTTTCTTCTTCTGGTGATAGACCATCACCATCTAGCAATTTGCCAGGATTATTAATAAAGTCAACACAGTCATCCCAAACCTTTTCATCTAACCAGTTAGCAGGCATATTTTTAGATGGACATTTTCCCATATACTTTCCTCTGTATGTGGTTTTGCCATTACAGACATAGTAAGGCGTACGCTCTCCTTTAGCACCTTTAAAACCTGTACCAGAGTAGTTTAAATTGCATATTGAGCACTTAACGCGGGAGCGGAGTAAATACTTATGTTTAGCGCAGCGTGTAGCCTCTAATTGATTATCTTTTAAGACTAATTGGGCACTTTCCCAAACATCTATAGGAACAATTGCAGGTACTTCGCGTTCGATGATTTCACGTTCTTTTTTAGAGCGTTTACCATATCCGTGTATTCCTTTATAAGTAGTTTGCACGATCATGTTTCTAACACGTCCTGGTAGCCAATGACCGGATGTATTTTCTTTACGCTTGCCTCGTGCGACTTTACGACCTTCGATTGCATATTTAGGTGGTAGGCCGAGAGCATTAAGGTAATCGGCTATTTTAATCGTACTCATGTGTTGCTCGGTAGTGAGCCTATAAATCATTTGTACAACATCAGATTCGGACATTTCAAAGCCTGGAAGAGGAATCGTGCTAACAGCAAGAAATCCTTCTTCATCAACTCGATAGCCATATGGACAAATCCCACCAAGCCATTTGCCATTACGTGCAGCACGATTGGCTCCATGCCAAAGTCGCTCAAGAATATTGGAGCGTTCAAGATCGGCGACGCCAGCAAGAATCGTAAGCAAGAATCGGCCAGCTGGATCGCCCGTGTCGAAAGGCTCAGTCATGGATTTGATTTTTATTCCATACTGCTCTAATGTGTGAACACCATTGAGGATAGTTCGGGCGCTTCTGCCAAATCGATCAAGGCGATAGAAGAGGAGAGTGTCGAATTTCTTTTCTTGTGCGTCTTGGAGCATTAGAGAGGCTTCAGGGCGTAATTCGAAAGGGAGTGCACCTGAAATTCCATCATCTTTGTACCACTGAATTATGTTTAACTGGTGCAGGTCACAGTATTTTGTTGCGAATTCGATTTGGTTTTCTATGGTGCCGCGCTCTTGTTGGTCTTCGGATGATACTCGGCAGTAAATTGCTACGTTTAACATAAAAACATCTCCTTGTTAAAACATATGTTCTTTTTTGAGTAAAAAGAAACGCGGCTTAGCCGCATATGAAAACTTAGAGTATAATTAATTATTCATGATATTTATGACAAATATCTTTTTTTAGTAGAGGTATATGATCTTTTTCTGCTATTTGGGCAATCGTGATATTCACAGCATAGTCAGAATGTTTGGCACTCGATTTTAAAGAAAATCGAGCATTAGTTACTGCATTATTAATATCATTATAAATTTCTTCTTGATCTTCAGTCCTAGATAGAAGAAAAACAGTTTGTCCAAGTTGTTCATATTTTTGGCTATTTTGCACATATTTTTTAATTATATTCCTTATTTTATCAGCAGAATCACTATTTTTTTCCCCGATGTAAAATACATCATATGTTAAGATGTATGATCGTAAAAGTCCTTTAATTTTCTGGCTACTATCTTTAAAGTTATTAGTTTTATTTTCATCATCAGTATCAAAAAACATATATTACTCCTCCTAAATTTTACTTGCTTCATAGATATATTTAATTATAGCTCTAAAAAAAACGATAAAGTATTTAACATCCTAATTTCTATTATTAATCAAGAAATTCCTTTTATTTTTTACACATTATTGCAAAAAATGCTATTTAAATGCTATTTATTTGTAAAATAGCAGGAAAGTATCAGTTTTTTATAGAATGTAATTTGTAGAACAACTTTTTCCTAACTAATTATTATGGAATTTGGAGGCCAAACGATGCCTGATATAAATACACAATTTACTGCTACTAAAATATCTCCTTTAATCATGAAACTTGATGCAAGAAATCCGCGTTTTTTAGCTACTCAACCGACTCAGGAAAATGCTCGTATTTACCTTTTGCAATATTCTAAGGTTCGTGAATTGGCAAGACAGATAGTTACAGCTGGTGGGTTATATCCAGGAGAACGAGTTGTTGTTTTTAAAAATGAAGAAAATGAATATATTATACTAGAGGGTAATAGACGTGTCTGTGCATGTCAATTATTACTAGACCCATCTCTTATACCTCAATTCTATCAATTTGGCTTTGTTAGTATTAATGACATTACTCGAAACTCAATAAATGAAATCGATGTGGATGTTGTCCAGTCTCGCGAAGCTGCGGATCAGTTCCTTGCGGCACGGCACATTGGGGGCGTTGAACGGTGGGATCCACTTGCAAAAATGAAGTTTTTTGAAGAAAAATTTGCTGCAGGGCAAACAGTCGATGAAATAGCATCCTCAAATAACTTTCCTAAAGCAGAAATAAAAAAAGATATAACAGAATATTATCTTTTTCATGCTGGCTATTCATTACCATGTTGGACTCCTTCTCAAAAAGAAAACCAGCTAAACTTATTTAAAATTGAAACTACTCCATTTATTCGAATATTTACAACCAGAGGAGCAAAGGCTGCATTTAAGCTAAAATTCAATATCACTACTTTAAGACCAGAAAGTGATTTACCTAGTGGAAAATTTGAAAGAATTCTTCAACAAATTATGTACTGTGCATATATAGCGACAGATGCTGCAGAAAAGATTGATACTCGAACTCCAAGTTGGAGCAACGTACCAGGAGTGCAGGAAATTCTAGACGAGGTGGTTCCTGGTTCAGGAACATCAGGCTCAGGAACATCCGGCTCAGGAACATCAGGTTCAGGAACATCAGGCTCAGGAACATCAGGCTCAGGAGCATCAGGTTCAGGAGCATCAGGTTCAGGAGCATCTGGTGCAGGAACATCAGGCTCAGGAACATCTGGCTCAGGAGCATCAGGTTCAGGAACATCTGGCTCAGGAACATCAGGTTCAGGAGCATCAGGTTCAGGAACATCTGGATCAGGAGCATCTGGTGCAGGAACATCTGGCTCAGGAGCACCGTCACCATCATCCAATAGTTTTTTTGAAGCTTTAATTTGGAGTACAGTAGCTGATCAGCCAGAAAATCAAGGTCTAATATCAGTAGCTGAAGAAATCAAAGGCTTTTCGCAACGTCCAAATAGAGGATTAGCAGCATATCAGTCTTACCCAATAGCAGCAACAACTTTGCTTCGCTCAATAATTGAACAAGCTTTCAAATATCATCTTAAAAAAATGAATTCTAACGAATTCTTGAGGTTGAAAACACAAAATAATGGTACTGATCCAGCATTAGGTGTTTTAATAAAACATTATCGCCAAAATAATAATTATCAAATATTAATTCCAGATCGACAAATACAACGTGTTTTCATTACTCTATTTGGTACTGCGGCAAGCTATACTTCTGACACTGAAGAATTTCTTAATCTTACTATGCATCAACCTACTCATGTAAGACCTAATGCGACTATTTTAGAAGGACGTGCTTCATCCGGCTTATTTAGTTTGGTATACTATATTCTAAATAGTTAATCGAAAAGATGAGATATAGAGAATAGGTTCGTATAAGATCGTCCAGAGGTGTTATAAGAGGGAAAGTGTATATAAATCGTTGTATACGTCGCTGGCCAACAATTAAGTTTTGATAAATAATAATACTATACTATTTTTTATATGGCGGTGAATGTATATATGCCAACAAAACTATCTCTTGCTAGCCCATTACGTTATCCAGGAAGTAAAGCTTCTTTGTGTGAATATGTTTCTAATCTACTTCAAGATAACTATCTTGAAGGGTGCTCTATAATTGAACCTTATGCCGGTAGTGCTATTATTTCATTAGAATTATTAAATCAAGGAATAGTCAATCAGGCTACCATTATTGAGCGAGATCCTCTAATTTATTCCTTTTGGCAATCTGTTTTTACACAACCCAATGAATTAATCCAAATGATACATAATTTACCAATAAATCTTGATACATGGAATAGCTTCCAAATTTATAAGGATTATGATGCTGCAAAGAAATTTTCAGTAGGTGAGTTAGGTCTTGCAGGAATTTTCTTTAATAGAACTAATTTCTCCGGTATTTTAAAAGCTGGTCCGATTGGGGGAAGAAGCCAATTATCAAAGTATAAAATTGACTGTCGATTTAATAAAGAACGTCTGGTTGAGCAGATTGAAACTATTTCTAAACTGAAACCATATGTGACAGTAGTATTTGACGATGCTATTGATTATCTGAAAAAAAATAAGAAAAGTATATGTACTAATAATACTTTTTTGTATGTGGATCCACCATACTATGAAAAAGGTGCCTCGCTTTACCGATATTGGTATGAACATGAGGAACATAAGCAATTAGCAAAGACCTTACTAAAGTATGATATACCATGGCTAGTTAGTTATGATAACCATAAGGAGATTAAAAAGTTTTATAGCAAAGCTATCGGTATGCAAGGAGTATATTTTGATTATTCTGTTTCGAAAAGTAGAAAAGAACAGGAATTACTAATTTCTAATTTAGAAATACCACCATTTTTTCAAGAAATTTTTAAAGAAGATTTAGCATAAAGCATTCTATTTATTTATTGAAGCTCAATAGAAAAATAGGGCATAAATTAAGACACAGCATATCCATTAGTGGAACATTGCTGTGTCTTTTGCTCATAAGTATAAGGAGTATAGCTATTGTATTTTCCATTCTTTGGGACTGATTTCGTGAAATTCTGAAACTTTAATAAACATTATTTGTAAATCTTTGTAAAATTTTTCTAATTGATGCTTATGTTCTCCATTATTCACCCAATGCTTAAATAATAATTCAAAAAAACGCTTATGCTTGTTAAAGACTTTTTTATTTTCTTCTCTCTTTACACCTTTAGATGATTTTCCCCCGGATTTTAGTTCTTCAAGCTTTATTGCTATTCCATCAATATCTTGGCGAATGTTATCTCTATAATAAACTTTTCCAAAATTGTGATATAGAATTGTATCATCTGTCCAAAATGGATCATCCTTATCAAATAAAATTTTTGAATAGTTCATTATTAATTCTTCGGGGGAATCTGCTCCTGGCAATATTAATATGAATTTTTCAAGATCTCTTTTGGATCTTTGATCTCCATCTAAGATGCAGATAGATCTCATTGTACATCTTAGCAATTTGTCATCACTAAATATATCTAAAAGATTATTTGCACCAAGATTGGCCTTTACAAAGTGGAAATATTGTCTAACATTTGAAAAGACATCACCATAATTTTTTACAAAATAATCAAATATAATATTTAAAAATAACCGTGCTTCTTCATCTTCTGTAAAAATTGGAATTGCTTTGTCAACATAAATATCATATCTAGTAATCGATTTTAAAAACATCTTAATCTTATATATATCTGGATCTACCATTTGCGTAACGGAAGTAATATGATCAAGAAGATAAATAACATTATGCTTTTGATCAAGTGCGTTTTCTAAAAGGGATAAGCTATGGGTAGTAAATATAATTTGTATTTTATAGTTATGAGAATAATCTTTAAATAAATTCAAAAGTTTAAATTGAAATGCAGGATGCAAAGTAGCATCAAACTCATCTATTAGTAAAATACTTTCTACGGTTTTAGTAGATTCAATGCAATTGTAATAATATTTAAGTGATACTAAAGCAGTAATCAGAATAAATAAATTATCTTCTCCAGCAGAAATAGTATTAGAATCGATTCCATCTTTATCACTAGAAAAGTCTGCTCTAATTTTTATATCTCCCATTTTTTGAGGAGCTGTATACGATGATATTGTTATTCCCGTAAATTCTTTGTATATTTTCGTTACTTCTTCTTGATAAACGAGGGGCAAAGTCTTTTTAATTCCTTCAATTGCATCATCATTCTGAAATTCTCCGAAAGGAAGTAAACGTGATAATCCTAAATAAACTACTGGACAGTATGGCAAAGAGTCCTTTGAACCTCTTTGGTAAAATGGTTTAATTGCATATCTATTACTACTTATAGAATTGTGTCGTCTAAAAGACAAAGGATTTCTGTTAAAATAATCTATTGTAAATAAAGAGCCTTTTTGCCCCCTTGCAGGATCATTATATTGTTTATCGCCACGAGTCAAACTTTCAACTTTAGGATTCGTAATAGTATTAATTTTTTTTATAATTTCTATGCAGGTACTATCTTGTATCCAAGTACAATTTTTATTAACTGCTTGAAATGAATTACTTATAATATGTAAAAGTGAGGTTTTACAGGTTCCATTAGTACCAGAGATAGCATTAATTCCGCTAGTAAAATCGAACTCTAAATCTTTAATCTTACGATATTGTTTAATTGATAACTTACAAACCATAATAAATCTCCTTCTTAAGACATTTAATTATTTAAATTCTGCTCTAAGCCATAACATATTAATTTACACACTGAATCAGGGAAATCCTTCTAAAATATGCTAATTAAATTGATTTTTTTACATAATGTTCTAAAAAATGCTATTTTGTTTATAAAACAGCAGGTAAAAATAATATTTTACAGAACATAAATACAGAGGAATATGCAAAATCTAGATTGGGTGTGAATGAATGTTTAAACCTGGGTTCGTAGCAAATGACCGATATTTAATAGAAGAATTAATAGCCCCTGGAGGAATGGGACAAGTATGGAAATCTGTTGATAATAGACTTAATCGTAGTGTTGCTTTAAAAACGATTTTGCCTCAATATATAAAAGCTAATGCAGATGCACTAGCTATTTTTAAAGATGAAGCCAAAGCTGGAGCAGCTTTATTAGGGCATCCCAATATTGTAGGAGTATTAGACGTTGACCAAGATATAGATATTGAGTATATTGTCATGGAATATATTGATGGAATAACAGTACATCAATGGATAATGGATAGAAATTTTTTAGATCCCGTAACTTATTTTAACACTAGCTTATTTATTGGTCTTGAGATATGTAAAGGACTGGACTATGCACATAAAAAAGGAATACTCCATCGAGATATTAAACCGCTAAATTCTTTTATTTCTAATTATGGAGTTATTAAAGTAGGTGATTTTGGTCTGGCGAGAATTATAAATGCATCAACAAGAGCTCATACTGTTAAAGAAACTATGACTTATAATTATGCTGCACCAGAACAATGGGAAAATAAGCCGCATACAATAAAAACTGATATTTATCAATTAGGATGTACTTTATATGAATTATTCACTGGTAGAAGTGTGTTTAATTTACCTCTTCCTGCGATTGCATTTGCTCATATAAATACAGAACCACAACCGCCTAAGGAAGTAAACCCTTTAATACCAAAAAAGATATCAGATATGATATTGAAAGCATTAAAAAAAGATCAAGATGAACGTGCTGAATTGTGGGAAATACGAGATACATTATCAGAAGAGATTCAATTTCCTTACAATATTGAGCTCAATAATTTTAATGAACTGTCAGCTATAACAATTGAAAAAATCGGTGATCTTCTTGATATTGAATTGTCTCCTAACACAAAACCACCTCATGTTTGGACTGTACCAGATTATACAGAAGCATTATCGGAAAGTATCCAGATGATATTGACAGGTATTACTGATTTTCGCGTATATTGTCCTCGAGAAGAGGACTAAGTAAAATCAAATATATTCTATAAAATAAACAAAGACACAGCCTATCCATTAATGGATTAGTGTTGTGTCTTTTACTATATTATCTAATCTACGGCCTACAAACCTTACAAGCCACATACCCAGCCCCAGCAGCCTCTTCACGACTATCAAAATAAACCTTATGACTATTAGACATCATGCCTACATATCGGCAACCTGCATAATGAAACTTACCTGTATGAGAATTGCCCACATAAGCACCCTCCGATTGTGGAATAGCTGGTCTAAGAGTATCACCGGCACAGTCGTCAAGATGTATAATGTGATTTGCGATCATTGGTTGATGGGATAGGGCTGGGGTAGGGAAGATTGTTGTTATGCTGATTGCAAAGCAGAGGAACAGTAATAATTGCAGATAAATTCTTTTGGATGGTTTCATAGCTAGATCGCCCTTATTTTTTCCCAATATGTATCAATGTGCTAAATTTAGCATGCCAATGCTGAGGACCTTGAATAACCTTTTTGTATTCTGAAGTTCCTTTCTTTACTTTTCCGTTAAAGAAAGGAAAAATTATCACGGGCTCTCGTAGGTTTTCAACAACTAATTTAAGATCAATGTTGTTAACTATTTCATTCGTAGTTTTTTTACCAGTTAGGGCACCAATAACAGCTCCAGCAGGGCTTAATAATCCACCTACAACAAAACCACCAGCTTGGCTCATTCGATTAGTAGTCATAATGGCGGCTTTATCTTCTAATATTTCAACGGATACAATTTCGTTAGGTGAATAAAAAGTTGAGGATAATGCTCCAGGATCTTCCTTGTTAACAAAATAAATAAGTGCTGTTTTTTGACTAATGTTATCTACTGCAATAGCCGCGATGTCACCATGTTTAATGTCGCCATAAAGAATTTGATAGTTTGAGAAGTGACCAGACTCTCTTAATGTCATTTTTATGTTGTGTAGTAACATTTTCTTAAAGGCAGAAGCTTTAACTTGTATTTTATAACGATAATAAAGAAATGCGATAAGCACAACAATTAGAAGTATGTTTTTTAAGTCATCCATGATTTAACCTCTTTTCTTTGCTGAATTTGTACTGCAAGTTTTTTAATTTCTTCTTTAAAATTCATAAAAAATGCTTCTTTCAATATATCTTATATATCACATTGATATTGTTTGATAAAAAGAACTTATGTTCGTTAGAATACTACAAAATAATCACAGCGCTTTCATTCTACAATGAAATGATGCTGTGATTTTTATTTCTTTTGCTCCAAACAAGCGCAACCTAAATTTAGCGAACTCTTCAACAACGTTGAAGTGTTCAGCTATCTCCCATGGCTCGTATAGACCGCTGCCGATAACGTCTATTAGATCATCCTCTGGCATCAAATGATTTACTGCCCAGCGCATGGCTTTAAATTCTATCTTACTAATATGTAAGCGGTCACTGTGGTTATAAAATTGACGAGGCATAAAACAACCGACTGTTGTGAAATGGTGCCCTAGCTCTTCTGCTAAGACGGAGCGCAATAAAGGAGAATCGCTCATTAAAGAACTGTCTAATCCTATGATAGGTGGCGTATCTTCTCCTGCGTAATAAATACCACGTACTGGAGGAACAAAATCAAATACTTCAACTTTTATTCCTTCATCTTTTGCGAGTTGTAACATAGCGTCTGGCATTATATCACCTTCTATATGTTAAGTACTTTTCTTTCCGTGTTTGATTTTCATTAATTCGATGAATTCTAAGACGCGTTCTTCAGCTTCGGGAGGAAGGCCATCCATAATGTTATCAGTGCGATGAGCTGCGATGGTTTCAATAGGTTGTCTAATATCCGTTTTACCAACGAGCCAATCAGTAGAAACATTCCATGCTGTTGCAATTTTCCGTAACATATTAGGGTTTGGTGATCCTTGTCCTGAAAGCCAGCCTGTAAATTGACTTCTGGAAGCTCCACATATCCCGGCAAATTCTTCTTGGGTCATCTTAGGATTTCGATCTTTCTCATTTTCGAATAGTTCCGCAATACGTTCCTTAAAAACATTATCTTTATTGATCAAAAATAACGCCTCCTTTATGTTTATATAATAAACTATTTTGTTTAAAAAATGAAAAAATGTCTAGAAAATAGTTGACTGTTTAGAAAATAAACAGTATAATGTGTTTATAAAATAGACAAGGAAGTGGTGAGAATGGCGAAAAGAATTGGGCTAATTATGGTTCGTGAAAGATTAGGCTATTCTAAAAAGGCGGTTGCAGCAGGTGCAAATATTGATAGACAAAGATATGGAAGAATAGAAAGTGGAGATGCAGACAGTGTAGATATCAGCGAAGCGTATAGTATTGCAAGATTTTTAGGATTCGACCATCCATATGAAATTTTTTTATCTGAAAATGTTCAGAAAATAAACAATAACATTTGCCAAAAGCCCCAAGCTAGCTAAGGTGGTGAAAAATTGAACGACTATGTGTTTATTGCAACAAAATACCTTCGTGGCATTGTTATTTTTGACAATGCAAATGATTTAAATCGCTTTTTTGATGAAGTAGAAGACAGTAAGAAAATATATGAGCCAAAAGATGGCGATATGTTGCAAATGTACATCGCTGGAATTGCTTTACCTAGTAACCAGGAGGATACACCGGAGGATGCTTATGCTTCCATTCGAAAAGTACGTGAGTGGGTAGAAAGTTTTCGGCAGGCTCAAGATCAATAAACTCCCAACCATGTAAAGTAAAAAAAGTTATTACAGTTTCTACTTCATCGAGATGTCCGGTCTTCAAGTTGTGTTTATAGGTTTTGGCTTTCACTAATATCACCTCTTTTCGAAGTGATAATTCAACAATAAGTGAATTTGACCTGTATAAAATTGTCAAAGAACTAATTAATCTTTTTAATAAAATTGCGACTCGTAGCGATACGCACAGCGTTCTGGAGCGTATCAAGAGAGAACGAGTGATGGAGGTATTTATGGAAGTTAATCAAATCGCGCAAGGCGTTGGTATTGCAGTCGCGGTTTTAATATTGCTAGCGATTGTGGTGCTGGATAAGTAATAAGGGGGTGGAAATGTGGCAGTAAGTAGCAATTTAATTGCAATACGTGATGGTATGGAAATTTATAAGGTTGGTCGTATGTTAGTTGCCTATGAACGTGTATATATACCAGAAAAAGATGATGATGAAAGACGCAAAAAAGCCGCACAAATTGTACTGAAGATCAATCCAGCCATAGAAGCTGAGAAAGTAAGACAGGAGCGTGAAAGGCAAGAACATGAGAGAATTGCAAAATATTCGGTTCAACCTATCGCTACCGATAATGGAACCACGAAAAAGAAAGCTACTTAAAGCGTTTTTGATGTATGGCTGCTGCCTAGTGATTTTATGGTTGCTAACTTATTAAAAAAATAGCCCATCCAATGGACAGGCTGAGTGGGGGTGAGAACGCAAAGGAAGATCCTCTTGATGTCATTATCTCATGAGAGGGGGTGAAAATGAATGCAGAAGATGCCTTTGACAATATACCAAGCCGCTAGGTTTCATACTGATTTAAAGCAAGAACCAGTAGCCGAAATGATGCATATCAGTGTTGAATCGCTTAGAGCATATGAACGTGGAGCTACTATACCACCATCGGATGTCGTAATAAATATGATTGAAATATACTGCACCCCATGGCTGGCTTATCAACATTTAAAAACATCAAATCCAGTTGGCCAGAAATACTTACCCAATATAGAATTTCGGGACCTTCCCACTAGTGTATTAATGTTACAAAAAGAAATGGCTGATATTCACGCTGTTAGTGGCGACATGATTGAAGTTACATGTGATGGTCGCATTGATGATCATGAGCACACACAGTGGAATAGGGTATTAACTGAAATTAATCATTTAATTGGTGCGGCTTTATCTTTATTGTTTGCACCGACTCAAAAAGAAAAATCGCCTGTGTTGGCGCACAGACGATTTACGAGTTAAATAAAAATTTTCAAAATTATTGTACCATGTGCAACGTATGACGGTCAAGAAAGGGTGTTGGACGTGATTAAAAATAACCCTAGATACTTTGATAAATTCCCTTTGAAATTTAAGTACTTTATGATTCTGTGTTTTAAATTAGGCCAGAAAGTGGGGCAAAAGAATGATACCTGATTGGTCGGAACGATCGTCTGAGGGTGCAGCTTATCCGAATCGGCACTTTTGGTCGGCAGTTAGATCTGAGCAACAATATTGCGAAATATGCGAAAAACCGCTCACTGATGATGAGGTTGAGTGTAATGATCAATTTTGTGACGAATGTCTTGGTAAAGAAAATTTGGAGGATGATGAATAATGGCAATACCTGAAAGTAAGTTGGCTACTCTTGGTGAGGTCGCCAAAGAATTAGAGTTAGTGAAAAAGCAATCAATTGCTGCCTTAGGTGATGGGCAAGTATTCGTAAGACGTACTGTAGATGGCTTTATTAAATCGGTTAAAGGTGCTGTGGTCCTCAGTGAAGCCAACGGTGAAATTGCAGTCATTCAAGGCAAGGCAATGACTACTGGTAAAGGATTCTATCGAGCAAATCAAATTTGCGGACTTAGTATTGTGACACCTGAAAAACTTACGTTGCCGACTGGACAAGTTGTAGTAAATCCCTTCCCGGTAATTGATGAGGAAAGCGGTACTTTGCGTAAGGTTTGGGTAAAAAAGTTAGCAATAGGGTATAGTCCTATGGGTAATCTAGTGATTACTAGCGCTACGCTACTATATGACATTAATGCTTACTTCCTCCAGGATCTTATGAAAAAGGTTCAATACAATCAGGGATCCGGACGGATATGCATGGAGCAAATGCTGACGGAAGATGAAAAGCGTACCGGTATCTTTTATAAAATTGACGGTTCTCTTGGAGTTTGGGCTAATGTCAGCCATAAAGAAATACTGAAAGCCATTGATACATTCATTAATAAAAAGCAATTTGCTGAACGGAATGCCCAAACTATTGCCGAACGCCTGGCACTTGGTAAACATCCTGCTTTGTCTCATCTTGCCTATGTAAATGCTCAAGGACCAGAAAAAAAGACTATAGCCCGTGAAATGGTTATCGGTTACATCAAAGATGATGATCCTAAAACCTTGATGGATATCGCTGCTAGGGCAGAACGTGGCGAGGAAATTGTCATTAATGGACAACGGGTAGATGTTGTCAACGTTACTGGTGAAGCTTCTGTGGAAGATATGACCATTGATGTAGATGACGAAGAGAAAATAGTGACGGCTCAAGTGGAAGAATCGCCTAAGAATCAAAATACTTTCTTCGGAGGTGACTCTTACTAATGCTTAAATCGATTGATTTTAAAAATATGAAGGGTCAAAGTGCTACTCAGGAACTGACGGGTATGGATATCTTCATTGGCCGTAATGGGGTGGGTAAAACCACTCGCATCCAGGCCTTGGGCTATGGGATGTTAGGTTATATGCCAGGACAGAAAAAGACGGCAGCCGATATTTTTAAAATGGCTACTGGTGACAGCATGAGTGTTGGGTTAAGGACCGAAACAATCCAGGTTGTACGATCTTTAAATAAAACCAATAAGCGTGATACAAAAACAGGTGAGGCAATCACATCAACAAAGGAAAGTATTGCTCTTTCACCAGGAAAGGGAGAGCGTACTGACTCTGATAAAAAAAATCGTATTCAGTCTGAACTTGGTAATTTTCCAGTGATGATGGATTTTGCTGAATTTCTCAGCCTATCTGATACTAAGCGTAGAGATTTTATCTATAGCCTTAGCCCGATTAAGTCAGATACTTGGGATCGCGAAAGGATTGAACAGTACCTTTGTGACAACCTTCTCACTTTGAGTTTAAAGACTAATAATTATGATCAATTTTTGATCATGCAAGAATTGATCGGTAAGGTCATTGCCGAATATCCTGGAGGTTTTGGAGTGCAAGAGGGACTTCGCGCCATGCTTGACTGGGTAGCCCTTGAAAAATCTATTTGGGATAAGAAACAAAAGGATGCTCAGGGAGCTGTTCGTCAAATCTCTGAAATGAAGAATGAACTTGATGAAACGGACCGTAATATTGCTGGCAGTAAAAAAGAACTGGATGAGCTCCAGGAGCAGTTGATCAAATTCGAAAAGAATATTACTGCTGATGAGGCAAAGAAAAAAGCTCTCACTAAACGCAATGATCGGCTCAGTGAACTTCGTAAACTGATTGCTGAATTACAGAAAGTGGTAGTTAATAACAGTACTACTGATCTCGATCAGCAGATTGCAGAGCATAATAGTCAACTTGCGGTAGTCCCTAATACTGAAACTGAGACTAAAACTATAAATAGCCGCAGGGAAGAGATTAAAAAGCAAAAACAGCAGATTGAAAATAATCGTCAAGGTATCCGGGATAAGATTGGAATGATTCAAGGTACTGTCACAGCTCTAGAGCAAGCCTTGGTAAAAACGACTGAACTTGGTGGAAAGTGCATTATTGGCACGATGATTAAGTGCGAGAAGGATTTCACTGGCTTTGATGGTTTTGTGTCTAAGAAAAAAGATGAAGCAGCAACTGCAGTTGCTGAATTACAGATCTCGCTAGAAGAAGTGGAAAAGCAAATTAAGGCACTGGAAACAGAAGATGCAGAGTTGGTTGCCCAAATAAACAAATTAATGAAGCAAGTCCAAGATGCCAATACCCGTAATACAAGTATTAATAAATCCATTACAGAACTTACTCAGAAAAAGAATGAACGTCTTATCGCAACTACTGACCGCAATAATAAGCTGAAATTATACCAAGAAGAGTTAAATCGATTAATGATAGAACCAGTGGAGGCCGTGACGGGAACTGAATTACTCAGTATGCAGGCTTCTGGATTACGGCACCAAATTGAAGGCTTGAAAAAATCAATTGAGGGCAAAGAGCAGGCCAAGCAGACATTGCTATTAGTGCAGCAGTCGATGCTAGAGAATCGAAAGGCTGAGTACCATGCTAACTGCTTAAAGCTGATCAGTGAGTCATTAGGAGCCAAGGGTGTACAAGGTGAACTCGTTAAGGAGATCCTTGAACCGATACGTCAAGATATTCGTGGTAATCTTGCTCCCATGGGATTTGATCATGAACCTTTCTTCCAGACTGAATCTGATACTGGTAAGGAAATTTTCCAGTTTGGTTGGATTAATGAGAAGGGCCATCATGTAAACTTTGATGCATTGAGTACCGGACAGCAGACTATATTCCTAGCAGCCATGATGGTGACGATTATCGATCGAGCGCAACCTAAACTTCGAATCTTAGTCATGGATGATTTAAATCACTTAGATAGGCAGAATTTTGGGATGTTGCTTGATGGACTAACTAAGGTTAAACATAAGCTGGACAATATTATTCTAGCTGGCGCCATTGCATTTGAGTTTGAAGCACCAGAATGGACCGTGTCGGATTTGGGTGATGGTAGTTATACGGTGGTTACCGAGGCGGGGGTGAAGCAAAGTGCTTAAAGGCTTAAATCCTCAACAATTACAGGCGGTAACATCTACCTCCCCAGTTATCCTATGTTTAGCAGGAGCAGGCAGTGGTAAAACCACTGTCCTGACTCGCAGAATTTCCCATCTATTCAACGAACATCGTATAGGAACGACCAATATGTTAGCACTCACCTTTACTAGGCTCGCTGGCAAGGAAATGAAAGAACGTGTCATTAAACTGATCGGCGAAGAACATGGTAAGCAATTATTTTGCGGTACCTTTCACGCCTTTTGTGTAAGTGTTCTGAAACGGTGGGGCCATAAAATTGGCCTTGACCAAAACTTCACCATTTATGACCAAGAAGACCGGGAGGAAATACTTAAACGAATCATTACGGAGTTTGGGAGTGTAACCACAGTAAAAAGGATTCTTGAAGTTGCTGAATTTGATATATGGCCACTTCCTAAATATGTGGAAGAAGCCAGAGTGCATAAGGAATACTTATACCGGCTCAAGCAAAATAATGCTATCGATCTAGATAGGCTCATCATTGAAGTATATCGGTTATGGAATAACCATTCTGAGGCACTAATTGAATACCAGCAAAATTACACACACGTATTCGTAGATGAGTTTCAAGATACTTCAGATGACCAAATGAGAATGCTGCAGCTGTTAAAGCCTAAAAATTTCTTTGTGGTCGGTGACGACTTTCAGGCTATCTATGGTTGGAGACGTGCCAAGGTTGAGTACATACTTAACTTCCCTGATCAGTATCCTGATTGCGAAGTCATTAAACTAGAAGACAATTATCGATCTACGGAGCAGGTAGTGAGTGCGGCTAATAAATTGATCAAGCACAATACCAGCCAAACTGAAAAAATCCTGATAGCTCATAAGTCGGGTGCGGATGTTTTAACTTTTTGCTACGAGAACGCAACCCAAGAAGCAATTACCATTGCAAAACAAATTGAGTATATGCACCAAGAATTTAATGTGTCTTATAAAGATATTGCAGTATTGGCTAGGACTAATGATCGGGTAGACAGCCTTTGTTGGCATTTAGAGCAAAAGCAGATACCAGCTCATAGGGTAGCTGGTAGGGATGATCCATATAAGGCTCCGACAGTAAGGCCGATCATTGACTGGATGTACTTTCTCTATAACCTCAGTGATGATATTGCTGCTAAAAAGATTATTCGCGGTAAAGTAACAGCTTTAAAGGTGACAGAACTCGAGTTTAGGGCTAGAGGCAATGATATGTCATTATATGAAGCAATAGTCTCTGATTATGAACTTAGAGAGATAACAAATATCGTTAATAAATTACTCTGCATTATTGTTGAAGATCGACTATACAGCCCCTTAGAACATTTTACAGCGATTCGAGAAACATTAGAATTGCAAACTCTAAATGATATGACACAAGCTGAGAATGCAATTTTTGTATGGGAAAAATCGAAGAGTGATCTAGGCGAAAACTACACTGTTCAAGCATTTTTGAAATACCTCAGGTACCGTGATGTCCAGGAAAAGCTCATCGAGGAACGGGATGCGGTCAAGGTCATGACGATCCATGCAAGTAAAGGTCTAGAATTTGATACCGTATTTATTGCTGGCATGAACCAGGGCGTGTTTCCAAGTAAACGTGGTGACCTCGAGGAAGAACGTAGGCTCTTTTATGTGGCTCTTACCAGGGCGAAGAATCGATTATATATTACTCATCCAATGATTATGAATGGGTGGAATGGATCGCCGATAGAGGCACTGCCAAGTCAGTTCCTTGGTGAAATATCATGACGACAGAAGAAGTATTAGGATTCCTGAAAGAAAAAGGTATTCAGTTCACTGTATGGCGTTTAAACAATCTAGTGAAACGTGGAATCCTAAAAGAACCCGTTAAAATATATTCATCTTCAAAATATAGTCCAAAGCTTTGGCCAATAGAGACCGTAAATAAGGTAAAGGTTGCTGTCATGTTAGACATGGCAAGAGCAAAGAGGCACAAGGTAACTAGTTAGTCTGTTATTAAATGATAGGGAGGTTGGTTGTATGGCTTGTAAAAATAGTATTCCTATCAAAAGGTGTGGAGATTGCCTTCATTTTAACTGCGAAGCCTACAGAGGAGTCGGCATTAAAGTATGTTATGAACTCGGTAACAATGAACTGCAGAAGACTGCCACGACAGTATCAGAGGGACGTAAAGCGTGTGATCAGTTTATTAGGGCTGATAGATTTAAGGTTGCTAATTAAATAAAAGGGGGATACATATTATGAAATCAACTGGTATTGTAAGAAAAATGGACGAGCTTGGGCGGGTAGTAATTCCTATCGAACTTCGTAGAACTCTTAATATCGCGGAAAAAGACGGTTTAGAAATTTATGTAGATCATGATCGGATTATTCTTCGTAAATATGAGCCTACTTGCGTGTGTATATTTTGTGGTAGTGGTGATGATATCATCAGCCACAAAAGTAAATTAGTTTGTAAGTCCTGCCTAGAATCCATGCGAAATCAAGCTATCTAAATTTAAGAAAGTGCGGCATTGTTTATCTCTTTGTCGCACTTTTACCTAAAGATATTTCCTGGGAATTATTAGTAGTAAGTGAGGTGGATCAAATGGGAGAAGCGCGTCGCCTGGTGATTCTTGATGAGTGGTCAGGCAAGTTTATGATCAATAATGAGATATATACTCCGTTAGCTCATAAGCTAGCCCAAAAATCTCAAGATCTTAAGCATATTCCAGTACCTGCGATATTGTTCATAGAAAATTTAGAGGGCAGCGGTAAGGACCGTAATAAACTCAAATATGCTCAAATCAGCAAACTGCCTGAGAAATGGCAAGATATTTTAAAACAAACAACGGGTCGGAATTTTTGCTATCTGGTCGAGGTATTCAAAAAGAATATTGAGAACATGACTTGGGCCCAGGTTGTCTTGGTAATCTACCGAGAGCTACGGAAGATTGATACTGATGGTGAGTTAAAGGCCTATGATATTGAAGAGTTTGGTGAGATTGCCTATAATGTCGGGACGGATTGGGATAGTAAGAATCGGCTTGTACCAAATCTATTAGAGGTAGACGGCAATTGGGATCTGATGAGGCAGCCAAGGCTATTTGAGGATGACATGACAATACGACGCGTGAAATGATTTTTCGAATACCTGTGTCATCGGTCAACAGTGAAAAACCGCTCCACTTGTAGGTGGAGCGGCAAGTAATAGAGTTTTAATTTATCATTTCAATAGCTAACTATTATATTTTGGTTCATCAGGATTTGAGTCTCCATTTGCATTATCTAGATTATCGTTAAAATCAGCAGCATCAAGCAATTCAGTAACCAATTCAGCATCAGAAACGCTTGAAAACATACCTGAAATAAGTGTTTTTTTCAAACTGATCACCTCCTGGTGATAGTTTGTCCAATCTATAAGTTTAAATGAGGTTCTATTAAAGGTTGATTTTGTTAAAAAAATTCTCCAGTATGTAGTATCTGTTAGGTGATTATGAATTATACAGAGGTGAGCACATGAAAGATAAATATAACTCCCCATGTTGGGGATGTGCAGTTGGCGAGTATTGCGACTATGACCCTAAATGGTGCAGAGATAATGCGGTAAGTAAAATAGCTACTGATGAGATGTATGAGCCTTCAAATTGTGCAAATTGGCGGTATAGAGGCGTAATGGCGATTAATAAGAAAACAGCGTAAATCGAGGTGGGAGAATGGCACGGGCTAGAAATATTAAACCAGGATTTTTTACAAATGATGAATTGGCAGAGTGTGAGCCTTTAGCAAGAT
This sequence comes from Pelosinus sp. sgz500959, assembly GCF_042610375.1. Classification (NCBI taxonomy): domain Bacteria; kingdom Bacillati; phylum Bacillota; class Negativicutes; order Selenomonadales; family Sporomusaceae; genus Pelosinus; species Pelosinus sp. sgz500959. The sequence continues at coordinate 33,447 of NZ_JBGJZL010000008.1, read as the reverse complement.
TGTTATTTGCAGGATTATGGACAATATCAGATAGAGAAGGACGGTTAGAAGATAGACCAAAACGGATTAAAGCTGAGATATTGCCATTTGATAATTGCAATGTTGATGAACTTCTTAGTTCGTTACACGAGCAAGGATTTATTACTAGATATTTTATTGAAAGTATTGACTATATTCAAATTACAAACTTTGTTCGCCATCAAAATCCACATCCGAAAGAAGCTGCAAGTACTATACCAGCTATGCCAGGACATATTGATAGTGGTTGTATTCCTTACTATGTTCCACCGACACAAAGGCAACGCATTTTCTCCCGTGACAATTTCAAATGTCAAAAGTGTGATAGTACAGAACGATTAAGCATTGACCATATTATTCCGCGTTCAAAAGGTGGAACAAATGAAGATAGCAATTTACAAACATTGTGCATTTATTGCAATTCAGGTAAAGGTAATAGTCTGCAAGTTACTAGTAATTTAATTACACGGCAAGAAAGTGATAAGCAAGTTACAAAAAATGCGGATTCCCTATTACCTATTACTGAATCCATATCCCTATCCATAACTGAATCCAGCGCGCACGTACACGAGGATCTAAAAACTGTGGATAACTTTTTAAATACGAGTAGTGTAGATGACTTATACCCTTCGGGGAACTCTGGCGAGGAAACACCAGCGCGCATTGTGCCCGTTAATCAGGGCATTGTTGTAGAATCATCTGAGATTACCGGGAATTTGGAGTTTATGGCTTTTTGGCGTGCATATCCTAAAAAATCAGGTATGGAACTAGCCTTTCAAGTTTGGAGTGTATTAACGGCGCAGGGGGTTAAGTCAGCTGATTTAGCTTTAGCTGCTAGTAAGTATTCAATGCGTATGAAGGCTGATGGTAAAGCGGTGCAGTTCATGAAAAGTCCTTATAATTTCATGAATGAACAGGTCTATGTTAACTATTTGCCATACATTGCGACTGATTGCCCCAAGTGTAAAGGGCGTGGGTGGTATGTGGATCTGGTGCCAACTTCATGGGGAGGAGAAAAGGAAGGTACTATCCAGTGTGATTGTCGGGCTCAAATGGTAGTAGCGAGGGGATAGGGGGTGTAACATGGGGCCATGCATATACTGCGGTCGGTTAACAGCTGATGCAGAGGGGATTTGTTCTCACTGTCAACAACGTAAACAAGAGAAGAAAGTAGATATTAGTCCAGAGTTGCGCAGGCTGATGAGTATTGCTGAACGGATGTCAGAGCAATATCGTAAGCCATTTCGAGTGATTAAAAATCAACGTGGGGAGTTGCTTGTATTTTCATCCGTGGTACCGGTGGCTAATTTTTCGACTGTTATGTATGAGACAGGGGTGTAGGATGCGAATAAGTGAAGCTGAATTTAATTTAATCTGTCAGAAGCAGAAAAATAAAAGACCATCTGGCTCAAAAGAAAGTGAGATCCAAAAGAGTATTAAGCTGCATCTTGAATGGCATGGTTGGTTTGTAGTTAAGATTCATCAGAGTCTTGGTAGTTATAAGGGGATCGCTGATCTTTATGCGATTAAGGATGGTCGGCAGGTGTGGATTGAGGTTAAGACTCCTAAGGGTGTGCTTTCGGAGCATCAGGAGCGATTTAGGGATGATGTTGAGCGGCATGGTGGCGTTTATCTGGTGGCGAGGTCGGTAGATGATGTGAAATTACTTTGCAAGAAGGTGGTGTGATCATGAAAAAGTTTGAGCAGATTCCGATCAGAAAGCTTAGATTCTTCTTAGGGCGTAAGTGGCAAGTTCTTGGGATGGTTACGTTGTTGGGTGGTCGGACTTATGCGGTTGTTGGGAAGTAAGAAGTCTAAATTGAGGTAAAGGTGGGGTGGGAAAATGGCTGCTCCAAAGAACAGCCATTTTTATTAAGGTCTTTGAGGTTTCATTTGCGTATTAGTAGTCCTGTCACTTCTACGGTTTGAAAAATCTTTTGGATCACCCAAAGTGACATTTTTAGAATTACCTACGATTTTTTGCTTATGTACTATATCTTTTTCGGCGGGCATTTTATAGCCACCAAACGAGCCACTTACTGTATTCATGAAAATCACCTCCTGATAGTAGCTTATCCAGAAGTTGATGATTAATGTTGGTGAGTTAGTTAACCAATTATCAATTGCTATTAAATATGCAAAAAAAAGGCCCGAAAGCCTTTTATAAACATGAAAAAGATTGGAAGAAGTTAGCGTGGCCAACAACCCTGTCTAGGCCAACAACCTTGTCTAGGCCAGCAACCCTGTCTAGGCCAGCAACCCTGCCTAGGCCAACAACCTTGCCTAGGCCAACAACCTTGTCGTGGCCAGCAAAAATGACGAGGAGAACAACCAAAACCAAAACCAAAGCCTAAAAATAATTGTCGATCTTCTTCTGATCTGAACTCTGGCTCATCTGACCAATCTTCAATTTCAGGGTCCTCCCACTTGCGGCGATCCATATTTTAATATCACCTCCTGATTTACATCTTTTATACATAATATGAACTATGGTAAATAAGAGTGATTGATCTATTGCCAAGTGTAGAATACGAGATCATAAAAAAGAGCCCTCCACAAGAGGAGAGCTAAAATGGGAGAGGAATGATGGTCTAAAAACTAGGAGTAAGGTTATTATTTCCATATTTACAGTAAATATACCTCGGATAGAGGGGAAACGAACTTAAATAATGTGAGGTGAGAAGAAATGAAGCAAGTTTCGTTATTTCGAGAAATAATTATAGATAACTTTGCTGGCGGTGGTGGAGCTAGTACAGGTATCAGTGTAGCGATAGGACGTAGCGTTGATGTAGCAATTAATCATGATCCTTCTGCGATTGCCATGCATAAGATCAATCATCCAGATACAGAGCATTACCAAGAGTCAGTTTGGGATATTAACCCACTGACTGTTACAGGCGGCAGACCAGTAGCCTTATGTTGGTTCTCGCCGGATTGTAAGCATTTTAGTAAAGCAAAGGGTGGAAAGCCAGTTGAAAAGAAAATTCGTGGATTGGCATGGGTAGCAATTAGATGGGCAGCAGTCGTAAAGCCAAGAGTAATTATGCTAGAAAATGTTGAGGAATTTAAAACATGGGGCCCGTTACTTAAAAATGGGATGCCTGATACTAAACAAAAAGGCAGAACCTTTCAGTGTTTTGTAAATGCTCTCAAACGCCAAGGATACCAGGTAGATTGGCGAGAGTTAAAAGCTTGTGATTATGGAGCCCCTACAATACGGAAAAGATTATTCTTGATTGCTAGGTGTGATGGTCAGCAGATTGTATGGCCTAAAGCTACACATGGTGATCCTAAAAGTGAAGAAGTCAAATCAGGTAAGTTAAAACCGTGGAGAACAGCTGCTGAAATAATTGATTGGTCTTTACCGTGCCCTAGTATATTTGAGCGAAAAAAGCCATTAGCCGAAAATACCATGAGAAGAATTGCCCGGGGCATTCAGAGGTTTGTTATAGATAGTCCTGATCCGTTTGTTATTAAGGTTAATCATCAGGGTGAGGTTTTTAGAGCACAGAGTATTAATAATCCTTTGCAAACTATCACGGCTAAGAATGGATGGGGAATTGTTACTCCATATATTACGAGAATCGGGCAGACTGGTTTTGGTGGGGATAGGCTGCAATATGACATTCAAGACCCTTTAACAACTGTAGTTACCAAGGCAGAACATTTATTAATTACACCTACACTGATGGTTAATACGACAGGACACCCAGGAAGTAAAGTTGATGATCCAATAAAAACTATTACGACAGGTAATCAACAGTTTCTAGTAGCCCCAACATTAATCCAGTATCATGGCGAACAATCAGGTAAAGAGGTTAGAGGACAGGCTCTTGAAAAACCTCTGATGGTAGTAGACGCTTCACCAAGATATGCATTAGTAGCTAGTTTCTTAACAGCATTTTACGGCACTAGTACTGGTAGCAAGGTGACTGCTCCTGTACCGACAATAACAAGTAGTGGTCAGCATATAGGAGAGGTTAGGGCGTTTCTTTTAAAATACTACGGAACTGGCGAAGGTCAATCATTGAACGAGCCAATACATACTGTTACCACTAAAGACCGATTTGGACTAGTAACTATCAAAGGCCAAGATTATCAAATAGTAGATATCGGCATGAGGATGCTAGAGCCACATGAACTTTTTGCAGCACAAGGGTTCCCAAAGGATTACATCATTGACCGAGATTGTGACGGTAAAAAGCAATCTAAGTCGGCACAGGTTGCTCGGTGTGGTAATGCAGTACCTCCACCTTTTGCGGAAAGTCTTGTGAGGGCTAACTTGCCAGAGCTATGTGATAGTTACGACGAAGTACCTGCTAAGAAGAGGGCGTAGCTGTTACTGGCAATATATATAGTCGGTGCAGTAGTAAGTAATTATTCCTTTGATTTCAAAAAATCTAGCGGAGGTGTGCGAGTAGATGGATGATAACACAACATTTATACTTGGATTATTAATAATTTCGTTTCCTACTATTTTAAATAAAAGTAAGAGGTTAGTCAGGGCGTGGAGATTTAAACCTTCATCTAACGCCAAAATAGCAGCCAATAAAATAGTTAAATAATTTATAAAAAGGGAGGCTGAGACCTCCTTATTTCCGCGTTTAATAATAATTGATTTTGTGGGGGTATGAGAGATGGCAGAAATAGCAGTAAAAGTAGAGAAATCAGTAAATATAAATAAGTTAATTGAACAGGCTGTAGCTAAAGCAGTAAATGCTACTATGCTACTTGGAGTGGAAAAAGGAAAGAGTGAAGCTAAAAATTTGTTCAAGCAAACTGAAATACGTCTGTACGCTTATCCAGAGCTTATACGCAACATTATTAAATACAATTTAGATATCGATGATTTAGGAAAGGAAGGGGTTAGTGGTCGGTCAAAAGATATTGTCTTCTACAGTACCCATGGCGGTGGAACTAGGCTCAGTGCTGATGAGATTCAGGAAGCTAGAGTTATGATTCTGCAAAAGAAGATCTATCGTGATCAGACTGAGATTGATGAGATTGATTTTGCTTTAGAAGCGGTGCAGGAAGATGAATATTATAATGTCATCAGAATGAAATATTTTGAAGGTAAGTCTGATGAAGAGATAGCTGAGGACATTTCTTGTGATGCAAGCACTGTGCGGAGAAATAAAAGTAAACTGATCCGGAAAATTGCAGTTAAATTATATGGAGCTCAGGCGGTTAGTTAATGCACATTTGCGGTGCACAAATGATGCACTTTTACTGTGCACAAATAGGTGCTATAATGATTTTACGATAGAGAAAGTTTGAGCCGCCTGAGAGGGTGGCTTTTGTGTTGCAGGAATTTATTACCTTTTGCCGAAGTATGTAGGAAATGGTAAAAGGAGAATAAATTGGTTGGAAAAAGATGAATTTAATAAAGTACTGTTATGCATCTCTTGCGGAAATAAAACTTTGATGAATAAAGTCGCTAGTTACGAAAATAAAGTAGAAGACTGGACAAATTGTGAGTATTCTAATCAGCAAGAACTTTTAGGTATAAGTTATGATATATGGAATTTATATTTTTGTCCCGTATGCCATAATGTCACTCTTGAGCTAGCTCAATGGGAAACCTATAGTAGTTATCCTAAGATAGTATATGAAATAATATACCCAACTACAATATCAAAATCGCATGCTGTTCCGTTGCCGATTAAAAATGCATTTGAAGCCGCTCTGAAAGTAAGACATCTTGATGGGGCAATTTGTGCTTTATCAATAAGACGAACATTAGAAATGATGTGTAAAGAAGAAGGAGAAATAAAAGGGAATCTATACGAAAAATTGACAGCTCTAGGCAAAAGGGGAGTCCTTCCACCTATATTAGATAAAATGGCCTCAGTGTTAAGAACATTAGGTAATGATGCTGCTCATGCAGGAGATAAAGATTTTCCACCAGAGTTAGTATCTTCAATGATTGAGTTTACTGAAATTATACTGGACTATGTCTATGTACTTCCAAGTAAACTTGCTGAAATTCAGTCAGATATTGATAAAGAAAAAACAAAACCTGAAACAGATGTAACCAAGGTGGAAATTACAGATTTATCTACCTAAGATTTCAAAGGTTGAGGCGTTTAGTGATGGAGGTTTCTATTATCGCGCGAATTTTTTTTCGATCAATATACAAGATTAGACTAAAAAAGGGAGGGAAATATGGATTTATCTAGTTTCGATGTATCTGATTTCGCTAATATTATGTTCTATTTAGGCGCGATGGTTGCGCTTAATACTAGTATAAATAAAGTTAAGATTAAGGTTTGTAGTGTGATTATATTAACTATAGGTGCTGTTATTCAGATATTATCAAGTATGAAGAGCTTATCGTCAGTTCTTAGTGCTTGTATGTTATGTACGATAATCTTTATGATGCCTATAAAATGGGCTGAATCCATTGAACTTTTTTTTACCGAACAAAAAGAAAAAGAAAAAGGAAAAAGTTATATGAATAAAAAGTTTAGTAATTTAATAGCGTCGGTAGTAATATTTTTTTGTTTAGCGTTATTTGTTTTGGCGTGGAACTGGTATTGGGTAAAAAATGATCCTGCTGTGCAAGGTCTTATTTTCGGATTATTATTTTCGTTGCTTGGTGCAATTGCTGGCGGATTGGCTAGTGGTTATGGTAGTTATTTAGGTGGTATAAAAGGGGCAAAAATTAATAATCAATTAAATGAGGAACAACGAGAGAAGATTTGTCGTAATTTATTAATAAAACAATTAAAATTTACTTTAGATTTACATAATAAAATTATTAAAAATAGAACATATTTTCAATATGAACATATAATTTATGATCCACAATGGAGACAGTATGTGGGAGAAATTGATTTTTCTTCTGACGAATTTAATGCAGTAATAGATTGGTTTGTAGAACTTACGTATTTACAATCACGTTTTAAAGAAGATCGAACGTATAATTTGAGTCAAAATGCAAATATGGAACGTGTAACTCATCTTAATGAACTTAAAGAGAGCATGGAAGGTATAATAAAGGGATAAATTTTCTTATGATCCGTATTATTTCTGGACAAGCATATACGAATTAGTACAAATGCAATCCACCCATAAACCCAATAAAATCAGCCATCAACAGCACTGCTGTACTAAAAAGTACGGTAAGTGCTGTTTTTTAATATAAAAAAATAGGAGCGTGATACACGTGAAATGCCACACAGACTGCGCTTGCAACCTCAGTAACGAGTGCATGCGCTCAAGTTTTAATTTACTTTCAGCCAAGTGCAAAGACAGAATAATACCCAAGAAGGAGAAAAGAAATGCCAATAACCGATAATATAAAGATACACTGTACCTACAACGACCTAGCAGACATTACAACACTAATACCAAATCCAAAGAATCCAAATACACACCCACAAAAACAAATCGAATTACTAGCCAAGATAATCAAAAACCAGGGCTGGCGTGCTCCCATTACAGTGAGCAACCGCTCTGGTTTTGTTGTACGTGGTCATGGGCGACTACTGGCAGCTCAATTACTTGGCGTGTCTCAGGTACCGGTTGATCGACAGGATTATGCCAGTGAAGCTGAAGAGTGGGCTGATCTGATCGCTGACAACCGCATAGCTGAATTATCCCAAATAGATGATAATCTACTGGCCAGTTTGCTCTTTGAAATAAACTTAGGCGATATCGATATGGACCTTACTGGATTTACAGATAAACAAATCGATAATCTTCTTGCTGACTTTAATATTGCAAAAGTCAAAGAAGATAACTTCGACGCGGCTGCAGCCGTAGCAGAGATAAAGGAACCTATAACAAAGCCGGGTGATGTATGGCAGCTTGGTCAGCATCGTTTGATGTGTGGCGATGCTACGATGATTGCCGATATTGAGAAACTCATGGATGGTAAGTTGGCGGCCATGGTATTTACGGATCCGCCTTACAATGTCGCATATGAAGGCGGGACAGCCGATAAGCTAACCATCAAAAATGATAATATGCCGGCAGAAAGGTTTAAGCAATTCCTTCATAATGCTTTTACATCAATGATTACGGTGACAGAGCCGGGTGGTGCCATATACGTATGTCATGCCGATTCAGAGGGGAGTAATTTTCGCGGAGCTCTCCAGGATGCAGGTTGGCTATTTAAACAGTGTCTTATTTGGGTGAAGAATCAGTTTGTGCTTGGCCGCCAAGATTATCAATGGCGCCATGAACCGATTTTATACGGATGGAAACCAGGCGCAGCTCATAAGTGGTATGGTGGCCGTAAACAGAGTACCGTAATTGAAGATGATATGCCTATAGTAATACAGCAAGCTGGTGAAAGTACTGTGATTACTATTACTTCAGGTATTAGCACCGTTGTATTAAAAGTCCCGAGTTTTGAGATCCTTCATACAGGCACGGATGAGGATGCCACTGTCTGGCGATTTGAAAGGCCATTGCGTAATGGTGAGCATCCAACGATGAAACCTATAGGACTTTGTGCTAAGGCAATCCAAAATAGTAGCAAGCCTGGTGAGATCGTTGCAGATTTCTTCGGTGGCTCTGGCAGTACCTTAATGGCCACCGAGCAGACTAATCGTGAATGTAGGACAATGGAATTAGATCCAGTATATTGTGATGTAATCATTCGCCGTTGGGAAGAATTTACTGGTCAAAAGGCAGTTTTAGTGAAAGGAAGTAATTAATTTGGATATTATTCATGCAAGTGGAGTACCAGTGCATTGTTCTTACAGTGAAATTGCTGATATTACAACTTTAACACCGAATCCACGTAATCCTAATCAGCACCCTGAGAAGCAAATTGAGCTATTAGTCAAGATCATAAAACATCAAGGCTGGCGGTTGCCAATAACCGTTAGTAATCAGTCAGGGTTTATAGTAAGAGGTTATGGACGTTTATTAGCCGCCTTGAGTTTAGGTGTTACTGAGGTTCCTATTGATAAACAAGATTATGAAAATGAAGCCGATGAATGGGCAGATCTAGTTGCAGATAATCGTCTATCTGAATTATCGAATATGAACCCTACAATGCTAAAAGAACTACTTGATGAATTAAGGGAAACGAAATTAGATATGGACTTAACCGGCTTTACTGATGCCGACCTAGAAAAACTTGTCATTGAATTTGGAGTTCCTGATCAAGAGTTTAAGGAATATGACGAATCTATTGAAAAGGACGTCAAGAAGGTGGTGTGTCCGCATTGTGGTGAAGAATTCCCTGTTTAAAGTAGTATCAACTTTTGCAGGATGTGGTGGCAGTTCGTTGGGCTATAAGTTGGCAGGTGGCAAAGTGTTGTTGGCTGTTGAATGGGATGATAATGCGGTTGAAACATATCGAATGAATCATTACAGTACGGATATTTATCATGGTGATATTGCTAAGCTTTCAGTTGCCGAAGTATTGCAAAGGACCAGCTTAAAAGTCGGCGAACTTGATATATTTGATGGTAGCCCACCGTGCCAAGGTTTCAGTTCTGCTGGTAAAAGAGAATTGTATGATTCACGGAATCAATTATTCCGTGAATATGTGAGACTTTTGCAAGGTTTGAAACCTAAAGTATTTGTTATGGAGAATGTTTCTGGCATGGTCAAAGGCAAAATGAAATTAATTTTTGCTGACATTATGCGAGAACTCAAAGCATCTGAATATCAAGTATCAGCAAGACTGATGAATTCCATGTATTTTGGGGTTCCGCAGTCGCGGCAAAGGATGATATTTATTGGTGTCAGAAATGATCTTGATATGCGGCCAAGTCATCCAAAGCCTCAAGTTAGACCGATTACTTTCCGAGAAGCTTGTTACGATCTTCGAGGAAATAATCCTGATGATAGAATGTTGGGGAATATGCTTTTAAAAATGGCTAAGCTACAGCCTGACAAATGGAAGTCTGATATTAATGTCTATAAGCATGTTAAAGGTAATTTAGCTAGCTCTATATCAACTCATTGGATAGGATGGGACAGGGTTTGTAAAACGCTCGTAAAATCCGAAATAAGCACATCTGGCCTAATCCATCCTGATCGTGAACGGTATATATCATTAGCTGAAGCTAAAAGGATTTCTTCGTTCCCAGATGATTTCAAATTTGTGGACCGAACATCCGGTATCGTAAGAATGGGGAATTGCGTGCCACCAAAACTTATGGAAGCTGTAGCAAGGTACATTTACAATAATATTCTTTTAAAGGTTCAATAAATGACAAAAGACGGATGCGCTAACATCCGTCTTCTCTGGGCACTCCCAGCAGGAGATAGTAGGCTACACTGTGGCCACAGATTTAACGGGCTACTATCTCATATCCATTTTAAACCATGGATGGGGGTGTCGGCAATGAATAAAACAAACAAATGTTCTATAAATGGTAAAAAAAGTTTACTATTACAACATCAGGCTACTATTTGTGAAGGTATTCAAGAGTCAAAAGCAAAGTACCGGAAGATTGTACAGGCTGGAATTGCCCGATGGATAAGTGACTTTCAAAAAGGTGCAATACAGATCAATAGCGTTGATGATCTTAAAAAGCTGATTGAGCTTGATATAGAACTTCAGCGTGATGACTTGTAGTGGAGGTGGGTGATATGTAACATGGCGAGACCTAGAAATCCTGATAGGGACAGGGCTTTTAAAATCTGGAGAGGGAGTGACGGTACAGCAAGGTTAAAGGATATTGCTGATGAAATTGGAATTCCAGATTCGCGTATCCGAAAGTGGAAAACAGAAGATAAGTGGGATGAAAAAATAAAGGAGCGCTCCGATTCAAATAAAGGAGCGCTCCTAAACTCTAATAGGAGCGCTCCTAAACGTGGCGCTCCCAAAGGTAGCCAAAATGCCAAAGGTCATGGCGCTCCAAAGGGCAATAGAAATGCTCTTGGCAATAAGGGTGGGAATGGTGGTCCTTTCGCTAATAAGAATGCGGTAACCACTGGTGAGTATGAAAGCATCTGGTTTGATTGTCTTACCGAAGAAGAGCAGATACTTTGTAATACAATTAATACGGATACTCTAGCTCAAATTGAAGGAGATATTCGACTAATTACCTTGCGTGAACGTCGGATGATGGAGCGCATAAAAAAGTTAATTGATGGTTTAACTGAAAAGGAACGCAAGGTATTACATGAATTACATGTAGAGAAAAATCCGATCGAAGTATACGATGAGAAGACTGGTAAGAGTAAAGTTGTAGTAGTACCTGAAGCCAGGCTTGTAATTACTGAGGTTACTGAGACTGAGTATCGTAAAATTGACGATATTTTAAAAGTTGAAGAAGCACTTACCCGGGTGCAGGAGAAAAAAACACGATTACTGACACTTAAAAATAGTGTTGAAATTACTAATAGATCCGAGGAAAGGCAACGTTTGGAAATTGAAAAGTTAAAAGCTGAAATTGCCAAACTCACTGGGGCCGATGATCCAGAGGAAGATAACAGCAATAATTTCCTAGATGCATTATCTGGCAAAGTACAAGAAGTGTGGGACAATGAGTAATAAAATTACATCATTCAAATTTAAGCCCTTTTCCGATAAGCAACTTAAAGTACTTACCTGGTGGCTGCCAAACTCACCATATTGTGATTATGATATGATCATTGCTGATGGGGCTGTACGGTCTGGTAAAACAATATCCATGTCACTATCATATATCATGTGGGCCACAGATACTTTTGATCAAGAAAACCTAGGTATGGCTGGTAAGACGATAGGTTCTTTTAGACGTAATGTGCTGAATCCTCTTAAACGTATGCTAAAGGCCATGAAATATCGTGTTAAAGAACATCGTGCCGAGAATATGTTTGAAGTTCGTAAAGGTAGAAAAGTTAATTATTTTTATATTTTTGGCGGTAAAGATGAACGGTCGCAGGATCTTATCCAGGGTATCACTCTAGCCGGTATGTTCTTTGATGAAGTAGCATTGATGCCTGAGAGTTTTGTCAATCAGGCCACTGCTCGTTGTAGTATAGAAGGATCAAAGCTATGGTTCAACTGCAATCCTGCAGGACCTTATCACTGGTTTAAAGTTAATTATATCGATATGATAGCTGATAAAATTGGTTTGCATCTGCACTTCACCATGGATGATAACCTCTCGTTGAGTAAAAAAATTAAAGAGCGTTATCATCGTATGTACACGGGAGTATTTTTTGATCGGTATATACGTGGTCTATGGGTCATGGCAGAAGGTATCATTTACGATATGTTTAGTGAAAAGGTACATGTAGGTGATTATGCAAATACAACTTACAGTAAATATGCGGTATCAGTCGATTATGGTACAGCGAATCCCTGTACATTTGGTTTATTCGGTATTGATGGTAATACGTCATATATGGTTAGACAATATTGGTATGATAGCGCTAAAAAAGGTAAGCAGAAAACAGACAGTGAGTATGCTGATGATTTTGAGGAGTGGATTGGCGATATTAAACCAGCTATCATATATGTGGATCCGAGTGCAGCATCTTTCATTGCTGAACTCAGGAAACGTGGTTACAAAGTGGTAACAGCTAAAAATGATGTACTTACAGGAATACGTTTTGTCTCAACATGTTTGAGTACAGGACGTTTTTTTGTTGATCGATTATGTGTTGCTGCTATAAAAGAATTTGTATCCTATGTATGGAATGTAAAGGCTCAGGAAGTTGGCGAAGATGAACCTTTAAAGCAAAATGACCATGCGATGGATATGATAAGATACTTCCTTTTCACCTATTACACCAGATTCCAGGCAGTATCCGCAAGAACATAGGAGGTGATTTTTTTTGTGGACCTATTTCAAAAGCAAGATTATAAATTCTTAACTGATGCTTATTATGGTACAGGTGGATTTAAAGACGGGAATTATTTGGTTCCGCATCCTAGGGAAACTCCAGAAAAGTATAATCAGCGTAAAGAGCTCAGCTATTATCTTAATTACACTGCTGCTACGGTTAATTCTCATGTTGATCCTATATTCCGTACAGAGCCGTCAAGGGAATGGGCAGCAAACGATTTATTTTCAATCTTTGTACAAGATTCTGATACCATGGGTACAAATTTAAGTCGGTTCATGAAACGTGCTGCATTGAATGCCAAATTGTATGCGGTAGCTTTTATTATAATTGATAATGTAGCCAATCAACCAAACACCCTTGCAGATGCTATAACTCAGCGTACTCTGCCTTATGTCTATATAGTAAAACCTGAGCAAGTAACCAACTATACGACAAATAGCAAGGGCAAGTTGATTAGCATCACATATGAGGTAGCTGGTGAGGAAAACATCAATGAAAATAAGTCGATTACTACTTGGGAATGGACTGAAACAACTTGGAAAATGTGGGGTAAAGAAACCAAAGAAGGTAAAAACTTTATAGGTAGATTGCCAGTTGTACCATTGTTTTCCAAGGCCATGGATAATGGAAATATTAAACCTCAGTCTGAGTTTTATAATATTGCTAGGACTAATAAGCGACTCTTTAATCTTTGTAGTGAGATTGATGAATTGATTCGCAATCAGGCTTTTAATATCCTCACATATCCAGCTGGGGAAGGACAAACACAGATTGAAGTTAAAGAAATTACTGTTGGTACCGAGAATGTAATGTCATATGATGGGCAGCTCTCGAATAAACCTGAATTTATTGCTCCATCTTCCGATCCTCTGCAACAATTAAGAGATGAAAGACAAGATCTAATCCAAGAAATCTATCGCATGGCTGAATTGAGTCATGTTACAGGTGTTCAACAAAAAACATCTGGTGTAGCCAAAGCGTGGGACTTTCAGCAAGCTAATCAATGCTTGGTAGATATGGCTCTGAATTGCGAAGGTGCCGAGCGTCAAATAGCAGAAATCTTTGAGTTGTTGACTTCATCAAAACTTAATTATAATGTTAAATACTCGGATGACTTTGGTATTGTTGATGTGACAGGAGAGTTAGATAATATCAGTACTGCATTAGGTTTAAATATAGGTAGTAAATTTAATACGGAAGTCAAGAAAAGGGCTGTGTCGGTATATCTTAATGATATACCAGAAGAGCAGTTTGATGCTGTAGTTAAGGATATTGAATCTCGTGGCCAAGATGAAACATATAGCTTCAATGGTGCGCAAGTCACGTCTGCAGTTGAGGTCCTTCTTGCAGTGGCGGCTAAGACTCTGGCCCCTGAAACCGCAAAACTGATGTTAATGGCATTCTTCGGACTTGATGAGGGTAGGGCTGGTCAAATGGTCGATGCTCAGAAAAATGCAGAAGCACCATCAGTACCGGTGACAGCTAATGCCCAGTATTAATGAAAGCAGGTACCGGGCTAAACTTGAGGAAGTATTGGCATCATATTCACTCTCGCTTGTTAACGATGCAAAAAAACTAGCTAATGAAGCCCTAAAAAACATACAAAGCGGTATGCCAGTCAATCAGGCCATCGATAAGGCTTTGAATAGTACTGGTTTTTTTGTTGCCAACAATACGGCCACGATTGATGCTATTTATATGGCTGCTTGTGCTGGATATGGCATTCTTCCTGAGATCGTAGCTAATCCTGGTAATATCAAAGCAAAATTACTTAAGGATTCATGGGCGGGCGATGGCATGAAGTTATCTGATCGTCTCCACGGTACCAGTAAACAAATGCGCACAGACATCGTCGACACTGTATCTGCATCCATGCGTAAACAAGATACATGTGTTGAGATGGCCAGAACGCTATATGATGGGTATGGCGCGGATGAGGTGATTACTAAGGCAGAATTACCGAAGTATCTGGACAATCTTAGAAAGGCAGCTAGGGGTGTAGCACAGGGCGATGTTTCATCTTACAAAGAATTTGAAAGAACTCTGAAACAGGTTGAGCAACAATTGAATAAGCTGGCCCGAAATGGTACTCCTACGTTAGCACAGAAAGATGGATATAGGCTTATGGTCGAAGCATCTAAGGCACTGGGCAATAGTACTATGGATCCTAAAAAAATAGAGACTCTAAAGCGCAAATTGAAAAAACAGGGGCTTGATTCCGTTGCTGATTTAAATCAGGCTATTGCTGATGTTAATAATAAAGCATTAGACAAAGCTGCGAGAGTAGCAATTGAAGAACGCACCAGGTATCATGCCGAGAGAATCGCAAGGACTGAGAGTGCCCGGGCGTGGTTTGATGGATTTATTGCTCAGAATCATGATAATCCTGATATTGTAGCTTATAAGTGGGTTTTATCAAGCCGTCATAAGCATTTACCGTTTGATATTTGCGATGTGTACGCTAATGCTGATTTTGGACTTGGCAAAGGTGTATTTCCTAAAGATAAGGCGCCGAGTATACCTGTTCATCCACATTGCATGTGCTCTTTACTTAAGGTGTATAATGGCGATCTACCTCATGCAGCAAAATTTGATCCAAGTAAAGCTAGTAAGTATATTGATAGTTTACCAGATGATAAGAGAAAACTATTATTAGGCGTAGGCGGTAACAATGTTTATGATGGTGATAATTGGACGATGTTAGCACGTAATCATAACGGGTTTGGTAAGTGTGAATCAAGACTTTCTGCGAAGGATTTTGAGTTGCAACTTTTTTCTGATGATACTAAAGAATACCTTGATAAAGCCGTTGCAAGTGGTATAATTAGTAAAAAGGATTTAGAAGCGCCTAAATATACGAATAAATTTAAAAAGACTGTTCAGCAATTTATTGACAAGGATGTTCAAATTCATTCACTTGATAATTTACAGACAAGACAATGGTATATTGGGAAAGAAAAAAGTATTCCCGATACTATCGATACAACATTATCCATAAAAGAACAGGCATGGCAAGCTTTTGAACTAAGAAAT
Source organism: Pelosinus sp. sgz500959 (assembly GCF_042610375.1). NCBI lineage: Bacteria > Bacillati > Bacillota > Negativicutes > Selenomonadales > Sporomusaceae > Pelosinus > Pelosinus sp. sgz500959. The sequence continues at coordinate 17,646 of NZ_JBGJZL010000008.1, read as the reverse complement.
GCTATTCGAAATAGAGCCCGAGATTTAATGTCTGATCTTGAAGCCACTGCAGGGCTTAGAGTTTCTGATCCGAATCGAACGTGGGAACAAATAATCGCAAGGCAATTAGAAAAAGGATTTATTGGCGAAGAGATATGGTTGAGTATAATTAGTACTTCACAAAAATCGAGATCGAGCGTTAATAAATCATTAGGTTTAGAATAAGGACGGTGATTACTATGTCGCGAATAATTAAGCATAACCAAGGAATGGAACTAGAATTTGAAGATATAAATACTTGGGAAGACTTTGAATTAATAGCTAATATCTTAGAAAACAAGGTTCATGCTGTTGCATCTAAGAAATTAGATGGTCCTTATTCTAGGTATTGGAATTTTAATTTTAAAAATCATTCTTTCGAACTTAGGCATGATGATTTTGAGGGAAATAGTATTAAAGTAAATGAAAGATCTGATGCTAATATTTTATTCTTGGATGATTTAGCGAACAAAATTATAATAGAATATAAAAATCATTAACCACCTTGTATTATTAAGGTGGTTTTTATATTGTCTTAAAGGATGTGAGTACGATGTAACCGCACCAGACCGCTACAAATTTGTGAGCGGTTTTTCTTATGTCCAAATATAAAGGAGGAATCAATTAATGCCATTAAAAGAACTCTTAGAAGCCCTTGGAAAGCTCCAAGACGGTCAAAAATACGTTGATGCTCTTAATGCCATTATCGCCACTAAGGATGGCGATTTAACCAAGGCTAAAAATGACTTGAAAACCACTAAGGCTGCAGTGAAAGAGTCTGAAACAAAACTCAAAACAGCCACGGAACGTCTTGGTAAATTACAGGACCATTTAGGTATTGAGGATGATATAGAAGATCTGGATACCGCCTTAACTGAATTAGCTACTGCTAAGCCTAAGGGCGCTGATGAAAAACTATTGAAACGCTTACAGAAGCTTGAAAACGACCGTAAAAAAGATAAGGCCGATGCAGATGCCTTGCTAGCTACTGAACGTGGTAAACGCCATGATGCTATGAAAAACCAAGCTATCATTTCAGCCCTTACTGCTGGCAAAGCTATCAAGCCTGAGAAACTGATTGCTCTCCTACAAAACTCTGTCAAAGTGAATGATGATGATACTCTTACTTTCACAGATGAAAATGGTAGTGAGATTGCTATCAATGATGGTGTGGCAGCGTGGCTTAAAGCTAATCCTGAATTTGTTTCTAATACTCAAACGCCAGGCGGTGGTTCTGCTGGTGGTAATGGAAGTACTGGTGGAAATAATGATTTTGCTAAAAACCTAGCTGCTGAAAATAGCAAAGGCGTTGAAGCGTCAAGCAAAGGTCAAGAAATCTATTTCGGATAAAAATTGGAGGTAAAATTATATGAAATTCACTCAAACTGATTATTTTAGTACAAAAACGATTCTTAAATTCCCTGATCATTATGTTGGCGTAGCTGTGACGGTAGATGATACCGATATTGCAGCCAATGCTGATGGAAAAAAGATCGTACCAGCTGGCACGATCGCGGGTGGTATTGGTGGTAGCGTACTTGCTGATAACACAAGAATGGTCCAGGAGAAGAACAGTGCAGGTGCAATTGGTGTTGATAATGCTGCCGTAGATGCAGAGGGCGTATTATTATCTTCTGTTGATGTAACTTATGGGCCTGCCGCAGGAACGATCATTGTCCATGGTTTTATCGATAAATCAAAGCTGCCAACAGCTCCGCATGCAAATGCTATCACTGCTCTTAAGGGCAGTGTATTTTTTATGGGAGGTAATGTATAATGCCAGATATTTTTGATTTAGTAGATGCAAAGAATATTGCCACGTACTATACGGAGTTGCAAACCAATAAAGTCCCTTATTTAGGTGCTACGCTATTTCCAAGTCAACGGGTAATGGGCCTTGATCTTAAATGGTTCAAAGGAGCCGATGGTTTGCCTGTAATGCTTGCACCTTCTAATTTTGATGCGAAAGCAACTACTCGCGATAGAATTGGCGTATCTGCGATTGAAACCGAAATGCCTTTCTTTCGTGAGCAAATGCGAATTGGAGAAAAAGATCGACAGGAAATCTTAAAAGTAACTGCTAGTAGTAATGCGGATATTATTAAGCCGATTATTACTAAAATTTATAATGATCGCGTGAAGCTGATCGATGGTTCTGATGTTGTTGCCGAGCGTATGCGCATGCAACTATTGTCTACTGGTAAAATTGCTATTTCAGCAAACGGATTGAAATTTGATTATGATTACCGTATGTTATCTGCTAGAAAAGTTACTTTAACAGGCACTGATCGATGGTCAGATCCTACAGCAAAAGTCGTCCAACAGATCATGGGATGGCAGGATAGTGTTGAAGAAACTACAGGTATCCGTCCTAAACGTGCTATTTGCACTCGTAAAACTTGGGGATATTTGCTCAAAAATGAAACCATTCGCATGGATATGAACCCCGTGAATGGTGCAAATCTAATTATGACGGATTCTTTACTTAAATCATATTTGCTAGAAAAATTAGGACTGACTATCGCTGTGTACACTAAAATGTATGCTACTAGCGTTGGTGGTGCATCCAGTTTATTTTATCCAGATGATAAATTTACTTTGATTGGTGATGGTAATTTGGGTAATACCTATTTTGGTACTACGCCTGAAGAAGCTGATCTGCTAAGTGGTGGGACAAATGCTCAAACGCAAATTGTTAATACTGGTGTGTCTGTGACGACATGGAAAGAGATTCACCCAGTAAACTCTATCACATTAGTGGCTGCAGTCGTATTGCCTAGTTTTGAAAGCATTGACAGCACATTTATTGCAACTGTGGCATAAGGAGAGGTTTTTTACCTCTCTTATCTTTTTGAGAGGAGGTCATTATGGATATAACATTATTGTCTGGTGTAGAACAGGTAATTAACTTAGGTATTGACACATCTATAATAACTATCATTAATAATGGCAAGCGACCAATCTATGTAAAAAATAATGCATCGGTTATTATCGGTGATAACGCTGCTTATATAGTTCCAGCTGAAACCGCTTACCGTTTAAATTTTAATACTAACAACTGCCGATATTTACATCTTATTAGTGAAAGTGAATCCGATGTAGGTATTGCCATTCAATCGATATTTAAATCCATCCACAGGGGTGATCTGGTTGCAGGAGTGGAAACCTTTATTGATTTTAGGGAACCGGTTAGCAAATACACTGTGATGAATCTTAGTGCAAGCGATACATTATATTTTGCAGTAGAAAATACTGCAAGCATCGATGGTCCAGGGACGATTGAGCTCCCTCCTGGCGTTATTATGAGTGATGATAATGTGGCGGTGCAGAAAATACATTTAATCAGTGGTGGTCCTGCCAGATATCAAGTTACTGGGCAGGTGAGATAATGGAGTTTAGTAGAATAGGTGGAGGATTAGGCGATAAGTCTATTTCTGTCTCTACTGGTGAGAGTGATGCTGGCAAAACAGTTGTTTTAAATGTAAAGGGAAAAATAGATGAGTCTATGTTGCCTACAACTTTAACATCACAATTAACCGCAATAAATACTTTGGTAGGTAGTATAGATTCAGCCCTTGCCGCTATTATAGGAGGTTAATACTATGACTATTGCTGACAAACTTGTTTGTATAACAAATACCAAGAAAGCCATTAAGGACGCAATTGTTGCTAAAGGAGTTGCTGTTCCAGATGGAACGGTTTTTTCTGATTATCCTGCTAAGATAGGAAATATATCTGTTGGTGGAGCAAGTAATATTCCAAAATTAGTTATGAGTTCTAAAGTCGAGACTGGTCAAGAAATTAATGGTGGCCAGAATAATATTATTATAAATCCACCTTTAATTAGTGTTGGATCATCTGTTACTGCTATATAAAAAAATAGAAAAGGGGTTATGAAATGAATGTTACTGAACAAGATTATGATTCAATTAGAGAATTAGGTAAAAAATTACACATACCTACTCCAGAAATGTTTTGGAACTTTAAAATTGAAGATGATAAATCAGACAATGTAATTCATGAGCATGATGAGAGAGGACATTCTTGGGTAAGAAATGCTTATAATCATTTAGTTTGCCAAATGTGTGCTATTGGAACATATGGCACATATGGAGCAGGTAATATTAATATTAAAACTGTATCAGGATCAACTATTTCATCAAATCCATATGCTATAGCTATAATGCCAGCTAGTGTTGAATCTTCTGGATCTGGTTATTGTGCTACAGCAGGTGATGACAATATGGGGATAGTAGTAGGAACTTCTACTACAGCATTTAATTTTGATCAAACGGCTTTAGTGTCAAAAATAGCAAACGGATCTTCTTCTGGACAATTATCACATCAAGCATTTTCTCCAATAGTTAAAAATTATGATTCTACTTCAAAAACATATACTGTAACTCATTCTAGGGTTTTTAATAATAATGGATCTTCTACTATTACGATCAATGAAGTTGGAATATATGCAACACTTGGATGGGGTGGTTCGACTGCTCAAACTATGACAACTAGAGATGTATTAGCTACTCCAATTGTAGTTCCTCCTGTATCAAAAGTAACTATTACATATACATTATCTGTTGCTTTTCCTGCGTAATGAAATAGTGGTCTGTAACTGGTTGATGAATTTATTATTGGTAGACAGGTTCATTAATTTATTTTTGGCATTAGCAGAATTGTTTTTTTTAATATGGCAAAGCAATTTTTAATAATAAGTAGTAATGCAACCGCTAAAGGTTGGACAATATCGGGTTAATGTGGAGGTAAAATGCGAATAACTTCAACAACCAACGGCATTCGTGAACTTATTCAAGCCTTCGAACGCTCCCCCAATGTATTTGCCAAGCATATAAAACTTGCCTTGAACCAAAACCTAGGAGATGTGCAGAACGAGGCTAAGCAAAACCATAGGTTTACCGCTAGGTCAGGGATGCTTGAACGATCTATACAAACTAAGGATGCTGATAATAATTTATCAGGCAGTGTTTATCTTGATTTAAACATCGCAAAGTATGGAAAATGGGTGCATGACGGTACACCAAGGCATTTAATAACCCCGACTAACCGAACATCATTACGATGGGCGACTGGTGGGGGTTTTAAATTTGCCAAGAAAGTGATGCATCCAGGTACTAAGCCTGATGAGTTTTTATATCAGGCTCTTGAAAGAAAAGAAGGTTCAATTCAACAACGTTATGTGGATGCTATATTTAAAGCAAGAAATGAGGTGGGATTATGAGTTATTGTGAATTAGTTGAGATTAATGATACATTACTGAAAAAATCAATGGTGCAGTCGGATATCGATGAAGGTACTGCCTATGTCGACGCAGTGGTTCAAGGTTTTGGTGTCACTCTTAAAACTCCTGTACCATATGAAATTAAACAACTTGCTATTTCTTACGCTTGCATGCGTAGGGCGTTATATCTATCTGCTAAACCCGTTCAAAGCGATGTTGATGCGTACGAGTTGAAGCGTAAGGCATATGCAAAAGATGTGCAGGAATGGGAATCAAAGCTGACTATTGAATTGCTCACAGGTGGTAAGCAACAGCCTAAAAGCTACTTTAATATGACCATGAAGAGGAATTAATATGTGGTGGAAAATTATCAAAAGCATTACAGATCATATGGTAAATGACTATGATCTGAGTAGTATTCCTGCACTAACAGTAAAAGCTGGCATTGAAGGTGGTATTCCTGATTATCCCGCTATTCGTGTTTGTAGGGGTGGGGAGCGTAATACTAATATTCTCACTAAAGGACGCGGTACCGTTATTGTCTTAATTGATTGCTGGGAAGGTAGTGATGATCAAGACCCTGGCGTAGCGTATGAGCTAATTAATAATTTGGAAGAAAAAATGATTAAATCACTCATTGATTGGTTTGAAATAGCACCTACCCAATTAAAAGTTAAGTTATCACTTGAAGATGATACCGATACTGATGCAGACGGTGAAATGTTTAGACCGACGGTAGGAAGTACTACAAGGTTAAAAATTAAATGGAATAAGTGAGGTAATAAAGATGGGTTTAGGAGCAAATGTACTTAATAAAGATGATATTTTAATGGGGACTGGTATTCTGTATATCAACGATATCAATGTTGGCCAGCTAAAAGGCGATGTAGTATTCACGCCAACTGCTGAATTTAAGGATTTTGAAGCTGGCATTCCAAAACAAACAGTAAAATCGCAGAAAACCAAAGAAGGGGCTACGTTGAAAGCTGGTGTAGCTGAATTGAATCCTGAGAATATGGCCCTTGCTTTAGGTACTAATACAATTACATATACTGAAGGTGAAGTGTTGTCTACGTCACCAGAAAGCGTTGTTTTTGGTTCTGGTACAGTAGCATTAAAAAAGAATCGTCATATCAATACAGTAGTTGTTAAAGTTGGTGAAACGACTGCGGTTCTGGACACCGATTATGAGATTGTAAATGCTGCATCTGGTAAGTTACGGCGCATTGAAACAAGTACAGTTATTACTTTAGGTGCTACCGCAACTGTGAGTTATAAATATCGTAAGTCGGCTAAAATCACTTCTGGTGGCGGAGCTACTTTGCCTGAACTTCCTTGCCGCTATGTATATGCTAGTCCAGATGGTGATCAGGAAATTACTTTAAATATCTACCTTGGTCAGCTCAAAGGTGGGCAGGCTATCACCTTCAAAGAAGATGACTATACTGTCAATGACTTTGAATTAACGGCCACTAGTGATACCAGTCGCCCAGCAGGTGATCAGCTATATAGCTGGCAGTATGATTATCTATTTAACTAATTAATTATTAAATAAGAGGTAGCTAAAATGCTACCTCTTTAAATTTGGGGAGGAATTAACATGGCAAAAGTAACAGAAGATCAAATGAATGAGGCATTAAATCCAGGACTATCTAAAACAATTATCCTGATTGGTGATGAAGAAAATCAAAAATCTATCAAAATCAAAATTATGTCGGCCCGTAAAGAACCTATCTTTATTCGCGATTTAAAAAATATAGCTGTGTCTGCTACTGGTAGTGTAGATACCAGCAAATTAACCATACAGAATTTAATCCCCTTACTTGATAATGTGCCTACGGATAAAATCGCAGTTCTTGCTGCACAAGTTACTTTTAACTCTGGAGAATTCGAAAGTGATACTGACTGGCTCTTAGACAACTGCTCAACGGCGCAATTGATTGAACTCGTTACAACACAGATCAATAAGCAAGGGTATCTCGATTTTTTGCTACGAATGATGGCAAAACTGAGTCTTGGGAAAGTAGTCTAACCATCATTGAGTATGCTCTTGAGCATGCGATAACAACGGAACAGGCTCTAGATATTTTGTCGAGACCTCTTTTGATTTTGCATAAGTACTTGAAGGATAAAAAGAAGTTCGCTGAGATCAGACAGCGGATTCAGAAAGGAGGTAAATAGATGCTCCAAGAAATTAACGTACTTCTTACTGCAAACATTATGGATGTGTTGGCTAAATTTGTACAACTAAGACAAGAGGCGGCAAAGTTAAGAGAAATAGATAATATCAATGCAACACCTGACATTAATATTGATCAAAATGCGATTAACACAGCACTGCAAAATAGTATGCAGCCAGTGGATGTAAATGCCAAACTAACATTAGGATTCAATCCAGTGGAACTTGATCTATCAGCTGTTAGTCTAGCCGATATCAATAATGCTATCAATAGTAAGCTTTCCAGCATAACTTCTGCAATAAAACTTATTATCAATCCTGATCCCATAGAAATTAATACAGCAAATATTAGTCAAGCGGATGTTGAAAATGCTTTAAATGCAAAATTGAGTAGTATAACAGCACCGTTGACAGCAACTATCAATCTTAGTGGAATTATTAATACAGATGCACTCAATACTGCAGCTATCAAGTCGGCGATCGATGCGAAGATTGCAAGCGTGGGGAGTACATCCGTTAATCAAAAGACAACTATTGTTATTGATCCGACCATTGACACATCACAAATATCTACTGGATCACTCAAAAGTGCTATCAATAATGCCCTGGCCATGATCGGCAATTTAAATACTGCTCTAAATACACAAATTGTGATCGATATCGGTATTGCTACGGCACAGAATAAATTAAATATACTAATTCAACAAGCTCAACAATTAATTTTACTCTTAGGTGGTCCTATTCTTGTAAATATCAATTCTAGCACAAGCATGGCTCTTATAACACAGCTTCAAGCGCAGATAGCAGCATTACAAGCACAATTAAATAATCTTGGTGGGAACGGCGGAGGTAGCGGAGGCGGCGGTGGTCCAGGTGTAGGTTTACTTAGTAATTTAAGAGGTATATTCTCTCAAGTTGCAGCTATAATGGGTACTGTTATTGCCCTTAAGTGGTTTGCTAATGTCAATAGTGAAATAGAGCAGTACCGTATGCAAATTGGTGTACTAGTCAAAGATGTGCAACGAGCGGAAGATGTTCTTCAAGAACTCAAAACATTTGCTGATAAAACTCCATATGAAACTGGAGAAGTTGTTAAAGCTGGTAAGCAATTAATGGCTGCAGGGATATTTGATTATACAACTTATTTAAATACTGCAGGAGATTGGGCGGCTGCAGTTGGAGCAAAGTTAGAAGAGACTGTAGGTGCAATGGCTCGGGCTAATGCTGGTCAGTTTGGTGAGTCTATCGAGCGAATGAGAGAATTGGGCATATCTACCCAAGATTTATGGGCGCAGGGTTTGCAGTTTAGTAAGAGTAACGAGTTCTTGGGTACTGCTGATCAACTCATGACTGCCTTGAATAATATTGTTCGAGATAAAGCTGGCGGTATGATGGATACGCTCAGTCAGAGTTTTACAGGGTTACTATCAACTCTCGAGAGTGCTAGTAAAGATTTAGGTATTGCTATCACTAGCCCGATTTTTGATCTTACTAAGGCAGCCATGTCCTCAATGGTTGACATGTATACTTCTTTTAAGAATGGTGGTGGGTTAACTGATTTAACAATACGGGTACAAAGTGTTATTGATGCTCTTATGGCTGCTTTGAGCAGAATAGGCGAAGCTTTGTCTCGTTACGTGTCTATGGATAACCTTTCATCTATATGGGATAGCATCAAAAACGCTATTGGGTATGCCGTAGATGCTCTTAATATGTTTTTCGTAATTATTGGTGAAGGTGTAAATGCTATAGCGTCTTTTAGCGGAGGTATGTCAATTTTAGGCGGTTTATTTGGTGTTACTGCAGATGGTGGAGATCGCCTAACATATGTATTTGATCTTGCATCGCGATTATGCGGTGCTTTTGCTTTAGGGCTAGCTACTATCGCGCTAGGATTAAAAGAGATTGGTGCACTTATGCAATGGTCATCTGATGTTATTGAATCTGGATTTAAGCAAGCTAATGCAAACTTGGCTGAGAATACCGCTAAAAATGGTGAGTGGTATATGAAACAATATAACAATATTCAAGGACTTGATAAAGCCACTACTGAAGCGAACAAAAGTAAAGGGAAATCCGATCAAGAGTTGGCTCAAAAAGCCATGGCGGATGCTTTTGCCAATGAAAAACGTGTACAGGCTGAAATTCAAAATGATGAAAAAAGAGCCGATATCAAGTCTCGCCTTAACAAAGCAATGGGCATGGACAGTGTAGAGCTGGCCAAAATTGAATATGAAGCGTCACAAAAAAGCTTAAAAGCTACGATTGAAGCAGAAGAAATTTCTATTAAAGTAAAAACTCAAGTAGCGCAAAAAGCTTTAGCGGCCGCTAAAACCACTGAAGAACGAACAAAGGCAGAGCAACAACTTGCTGATGTGCAGAAACAATCTTTAACGGTAGAGGAAATGAAAGCTAATGTTGCCGAAAAGCAAGCTGCTTATTATCAAGCTGTGATCAACAAGCAAGCCGAGCTAGGTAAGTTTGCATATTCTTCAATGAAATTATCTGCTGAAGTTGCTGCTATCGAAAAAATGGGTGGAGATGCAACTGTTAAACGATACGATATGGTGAAAACGGCCATAACTGAATATTTATCAGAGGTCGATAAAATTAGATTGTCACAGATGGCTGTTAGCGATAGTACTACTAGGATGAACATAGCCATGTCAAACATTACTGCTCCTAAGTTCGTTGAAACAGGTTCAATTTGGACTGAAAAGGAAAAAGAAGTCGTTGGTTATTGTCAGGCGGTTGGAGTGAATCTGCAGGCCATTGAACTGATGAATCAACAACAGGATAGCAATGAGAAGATTAATAATGTCAATCGGCTTGCTGAGCGATTAAATATTCTTAGGGCTATGTTGCAAAATGAGAAGTTAGGTGCCGAGCAACGTAAACAGTTGATCATAGAAGAACGGAGTGTGTTTGCTGGATATACCAAAAGCATTACTGATGGCATCACCGATGCAATGAATAAGATTCAGGCTTTACAAAATAAAATTATGAGTACTGCATCGCAAGCTTCAAGCTTGTTAAAAGATGTAGATGGTAGCCAAGCTGATTTTCAGAAACTAGCAAACGCTGGAGTTTCAAATTATTTGAGTATACCAAAACCCACACTTGATGATATGAAAACTTACGTATCTTTACAGAAGCAGATCCTTGCTGATAGCGGAGGAAAGATTACGATGTCAGATTTGGTTAAGCCAAGTGATGTGATGAGAGCTAGCCTAGAATCAATTGAAAATAGTAAAGACGCCATAGTTAATCTAAGGGCGAATCTGGAGCAGTTGCAAGCAGAAGTAGCTAATTATGGTAGAATGGCGGCAGTTGATTACTTTGCCGAATGGAATGGCTATATTGAACAATTAAAACAAACTATAGGTAGCGCATTATCTTCAGTAGCTATTGGATTATCTGTTGACACCACTCAGGCAATTCAAGCGGTTAATCAGTTTAAACAACAATTTACGGACACTGTGAACGGTATGCAGTCTCAAGTAAATGTTGAACTTCCTAAACCTACTGTCAACTACAATACCTTTCAACAAACATTTCAGGTCGGTGTGAATATCCAAGGGAATACACTCAAAGATTTAGGTGATGCTGTTGATAATGCTAGGAATTTATTCGGTCAAGAATTAAAATCAGCCTTCGAGGAGGCGAATGCACAATATGGGTTTTAAGATTGGTGAAGTGGAGAGTATTGGAGATCCTGCAGGTTGGTCAGAAGTTCCTGATGATAGAGTTGTCAGGACTCCTTGTATCACAGGAGTATATGTTGAGGATCTAGGTTGTGCAGATGATGGGGCTGTCGTGCAATGCTCCATCACTGTCACACTAGATGATTATGAAGTACTCCGAGGGTATAGGCGGAATAAGACACCAGTAACGGTAGTCAATCATTATGGTGAAATTGTGGTCGATGCCAAATTTAAAATCAATAAAGTTAGCTTTGTTGATGGCGCGCCGTATCGATTGGTTGAGATTGAAATTTATAAATAGGAGTTGATTATATGTATTTGCATGTATATAAAAATAACCCCACAGAAGGGGGAGTAGATGGAAGTCAGGTATCGGAAGGCACTGAGTTAAATCCCATTACTACCAGTGCATTAAATGGCACTAATAATGAGGAATCGGCATCGATTAAATTAGCATTACGGTGTGATACAGGATATAATACGTCAGGAAATACTACAGTGGCACCTATGGGCGCATCAGCGAGTAAATGGACATTATCTATTGACGGTACGACTTGGGGAGCGTATGGCGCAGCACTGACGATCAGTACGGTTATTGGCGTAATAAATACTGTTTTTTATTGTAAGGCTAAGGCTGTGAGTGGCGAGAGTCCTGCAAATGATGTTAGTGTAGACTTGCAGATTAGCGGTAATGTTGTAGCGGTGTAATTATGGCTGCTATTAACATTACACGACAATCAACGGTAACTTTAACTGATGCTGGAATAGCCGGCCCACCTGGTACTGATCCATTAGACATTTTAACTGACGGAAATTTGAGTAGTGGGTACGTTATCTATGCTCAAGGAGCAAGTTTAAGCATAACATTCACATTCCCATCGGAAAAAAACATCAGCGCATTTAAGCTTTGGAGCTATTCGGCAGGTGGTACTTTTACATTATTTGCTGATGGTATACAAGTTGAAATAATAACAGGGGCATCTACTAATTGGTTACCTGAATGGTCTGGTACAGCAACAGTTTTAACTGTATCATCAACTACAGCTATCACTGAGGTAGAGATATTGGATAATCCTGCACAAACTGATCCTGTTGCGTTTAATTCCAGAGTTGATACAGTACGTCAAGTATCTGATACTATAGCAATTAATGCAGATACTCTTAGACCTATATTTGTCCCAGTTGTAATCAACGCTAATACCAAACGTATAATCGTTCAATATATCACGGCTGCAACAAACGGTATAAAATCAATATCAATTCAGACTGGCATGCAATCGCTGTCAGATCGATTTACAATTGAATCCGTAGATCAATCATTTGCTGGTACGGATAATTTCACAGGATCCGCTGCAGGTTTTCAATTCCAATTTGAAAAAGCGGAAACACGGGAATCTATATCGTCTATGGGCACTACTTATACAACGACTGGCAGACCTGATATGAGTAATTTTCTATTTGGTAGCGTTCGCATGAATGTAGGTTCATACATTTATAACGGTGGTCGTGTTATTAATGCAACGGCAAAATCACTATGTACCATGATTGGGGTAGACGCATCAAACATAACTAACTTTACACCGCTTGGAATTGGTAGTTTGGATGAAGATACAGGGATTTTTAAGATTAAAGAAAAATCAAAGAAAGCATTTCTGGATAAACTTTTTGGATGGACTGGCGATTTCGCTGATCGTCAAATTTATTATACGAATCGTAATGGTAAAGTTGTTGCCAATGAGGTGCGTAAATATACAATAGTTTATGATCTTAACGATAAATCAAAGTATAGAGTTGAAAATAGCAACATTCAACGGCAAAGAATTAGGAAATTTGTAGATACTAGTGAATCGAGCGATGATGATCCATCAACACCAACTAAAGGCGATTCAGTAATAACAATTAATCCAAATAGCTCGCCATTTTCAGGTACTACCACATTTGGAGAATCATCATTAACTTACTCAAATGGGTTATTAAGGCGCGAAGTTGCAACAGATTCAACTACCACCTATGATTATGAGCCTGCGAATTCCTCTGCATTTAATAGTAGTAAAAATGTGTTAAAAAGTAAAAATACATTAAGCACCGACGGTACCAAGCGTTCAACTACAACTTACGAGTATGATGTTGAAGTTAAAGGAGCATATGAAAGTTCTGATGTAGATGTTTCGCTAACTTCTGAAAATACAATCGTTGAAAATAAAGAGAATGGAGTTTGGACAATAGAATCCAACCATAAAATATACCATGTTCCCCTGGGAAATGGTTTTTTCGGTCAGCGAGTTGTAGAAATCGACGGAGAAAATCATGTTACCGTTGCAAACTCAATCAGTCGTGGTAGCCCTGGAGGATTAGCAAGCATGTATACAATTGAGCGATATGCAGGCTATACTATTACCCCTCCCGATAATGTAGAAAAACCGAAGGATTTTATTGGAGAGCTATGCTACCCCGTTAACATTCCAGTTGCGGAAATTAATATCGTCAATGATTTGATTGCCGTTATTAATTGGATGGATAAAAAGATCGAGGAAGTTATAAATCTATCAGTGGTTATATTACCAGGTGCAGATTTAGTGGATGCGGTGCAAGGCGCATTGACCTATAAAGATAATTTGTATTATATCCAGTCTACAAACGCGACAGTTAATGACAAAGGTACGCGGCAACAAATAACTGCAATCAGGTGGTATTAATATGAGTATGTATATCCAGCAAGCAATCAATTTGTATGTCCAAAAAATAAGAGAGTATAAAGATGCCGCTGAAGCCAAAGGTATTAGAATTGCAATTTATCAAGGCAATGGGCAGGTTAGTCTAGGAGGAGTGATGTATGGGATTGAAATGGCTAATGATGTGCATTTAAGACATGGACAAATTGTGTATGTAATATTAAATCAAGCTGGTACTAAGGCAGTGATTATAGGATGATTCAAGTTAAAATACTAGGTACGCTAGGAAGTAAATATAATACTTCAGATGGGATTAAAACCCCGGTTGGTAATGCTCAACATCGTATTGGTAGCGTAGCGTGGTGTGATGGTGATTATTTACTTGGGGGGCAACAATTTAGTAGTCGGATACCGTATATACCATGGTCAGGAGATGTGTATATAGAGGCGTGTACTGATGGATTTAAATTATCCAGCATCGATGATACGGGTTTTGTGATTAGAGGTAAAAAAGATATACAATGGTCAATTTATACAAAATTTATCTACAATGATAAACACTGGGCGGTATTTTCCGCAACTACATCAGGTTTGAATATTATTACAAGTGATACTGATGAGAGTAAAACTATATTATTTCCAGATGGAGCAAATTTGTTTAGTTTTGATACGTTTACCGCAGAATATATTGGAGATGATTTTTATTTTCAGTATGCTGTAGAAAATAAGGATGGATACATATCTAAGTTTATTATGATTTATTATAAAAATTTTGGCGAAATAGACCGTGTTGATTTTACTAGTTTTATATCTAATTTTGAGTCAAGTTATTTAAATGCGATTGACACTCACATACAGAATTTTATCTCAGAGATAATGAATATTGATTATGTTATTAGTAATATGACTAATAAACAAGAGTCAGAAGAATGGGAAACATCATTTGATATTTTAGAAGGTTATGATTTAACAATAACTGACACGTTTACATATAATAAAGAGTCGCCTGCAAGTTTTACATATGACATCAGTAGTTTTAATATTAACCATGTAAGAATCGGAACAAATTTAGTAAGTTTTGACATTAGAAATAAAAAAATTAAATTAACGGCGGATATTAGTTTTAATTATAATGGTAAAGATACCCTACCTACTGCTACCGTTGAATGTGCGAATGGAGAAACGCATATCGGTACTATATGTAATCAAAAAAAGTTAATATATGACGTGAATGGATCATATTATGATGATCGGGATCAAGTTCGATCAATAAATACTATTACTAACAGAAAAATAACAAGTTTATCTACTAATGTAAGTGTATCTACTTTTTCAGCATCAAGCGATACTGGAATAAATACAAATGATATTTATGTAGCGTTAAATCTTTCGTCAGATATCAGTTTCACACCATTGTCACCTTATGAAATAATAGAACCTAGATATATTAATAATACTGATAATGGTAGTCGTTACTATAAAACAGGCATGTTATACGGCAGTTGTCCTGCTCCGAGTCGTGAATACGGTACCGCTCAAGAGCAAGAATCTATCAGAACAAAAGTTGAAGTGATTAATAAACAGTACTCAGTATCAACTCAGGTAGATGATATTGAGTGGTGGAGGGTTATACATATTACCTTAATAGATATAATCAATAATATTAATTATGATTTAACACCTATGTTGGCTATGATTATTGCGAATAATGAGTATCACGATCATATAACTAGTGCGGAAAATATGTTAGTATCTGACATTGACGAAAAGAGAATTTTATTTTATATCACATTTAGTGGTGTTAAATCATTTTATTTCATAATCTCAAAAGACACTCACGACATAAAATATGTAGGTCAGCATGATAATGTTATACAAAATAAGCAGTTATTTAAAATCCCGATAGCAACAGCAAGAAAATTTATTAACCAGATGCAAGAAAAACTATAAAAGATGGTGATTATATGCCTAGAGAACCATGCCACCAATAAGGTGGTTATTTTTATGTTATTTTATGGGGGTGGGGGATTGGGAACTAAAACGGAATATTTAACAGGCGCAGCCGTATCTTTTGTAGGTACGGCTCTTACTTATGCCATTGGCGGATTTGATCAGTTGTTAATCGCATTAGTTATATTCATGGTACTTGATTATTTGACAGGAATCATGGCAGCCTACGAGTGCAGTAATCTCAGCAGTAAGATTGGTTTTAAGGGGATTATCAAGAAAATATTTATTTTTGTGTTAGTGGTAATGGCACATCAAATTGACCTAGTCGCTGGACAGGATATGCTTGTTAGGACTATGGTTACATGGTTCTTTCTTGGGAACGAGGGACTGTCAATATTGGAGAACGCAGCAAAGATGGGTGTGCCAGTGCCAGGTGCACTGAAAGAAAAATTAGTCCAATTGACAGAACAAAAAAATAAATAAAAAGGGGAATTAAATTATGAAAATTTGTATTGATCCTGGCCATGGTGGTTCTGATTCTGGTGCAAGTGCATTAGGAATCAGAGAATGTGATATTGCTCTAATTGTATCAGGTAAAGTTAAGTCATTCTTAGAGAATGTCGGCTATAATGTAAAACTAACTCGCGAAACTGATGTTGACGTGTTCGGTCCATATGCATCGCTAGTTGACGAATTGCAAGCTAGATGTGATATCTCTGACGATTTTCTAGCGGATATTTGTGTATCTATTCATTGTAATGCTTTCAATACTCAAGCAAAAGGTACTGAAACATTCCATTACTCAGGGAGCCCTAAAGGTGCTCAATTAGCTAAATATGTACAAGATCAAATTATTGGTCTTGGTGGTCTAATAGATAGAGGGATCAAAGACACTCCTTTGTATATGACCAAACATCCAGTGGCAACAGCAATATTGATTGAATTAGCTTTTATTGATAATGAGAAAGATTATGCTAAACTGAGCGATCCAGAATGGCAGAATAAATTTGCAGCTGCCATCGCAAGGGGGATAACTGATTATGTTGCTAAATAGTTTAACAACGAGAGATAAAATCATCATCGCGCTTGTTTTAATATCGTTGTGTGTATTGTTCTATTTTGCAGTGCAGGAACGTAACGAACTGATAAACAAACGTCAGCAGGCTACGGTCATGGGTCAACAGCAGGCAACAGATATAAAAAATTTGCAGAATCAATTGCAAATCAGCAACCAAAACGCTCAGATGTTAGCAGATTTTATTAAACAAGCTCAGGCAAGTCAAATACAGCCAGTTAATCATTTTACAGTCCAGGCCCCAACTGTGCAGGTAGCTACCGATCAAGTAGCAAGCCGGATTAATGCAAAAGATCCCACGTTGCCACCACAGGCACTCGAAAAAACAGATAATACAATAGTGACACCTCACCAATTAACACAAGCAGAGATTGATAAGGCTAAAAAAGAGAATGAAGCTAATAAAGGTACTGATAAACCTAAAATTAACGAAGAATATGGTGTTAATGTATTTAAAAATAATAACTATCGTAATTGGGAGTGGTCTACTGGTTATGGCCAACATTGCGGAAAAGGTTATATCCCTATAGGACTCCAGAGGAATTACTCCAAGGATAATGCGATAGAAGCGGAGGTCCACTTAGATACTGGTATGCCTAAGAATGTTACCGGTTGGGAAGTAAAGCAGGTTTGGAAGACAGATAAGTTATTCTTTATGTTTTAATGATTAGTGCAAAATTTATATAGTTATGCATATCAAGTCCCTATCAGGTCGTAATTGACTTGGTAGGGGCTCTTTTTTATTTTATGTCAAATTAAAATTATTTTAATGGAAACACTATTATTAGGAGGCGATAACAATGCTT